>CALPUC020000116.1 GCA_943326655.2 Rhodoluna limnophila | reverse complement strand
TGCCCTTTGAGAAGAGTCTGGAAATTTGAAGTCATTCCGGGATTCAGCAGGGTTCCCCCGTGAAGTTGTTTTAGGAAATGAGCCACATCTTTGGTGGTGGTGTGTTTGGTCAGATATTCACCGCGAGAATTGAAAACAATATGGCTGCTAGTTAGTCCCCAGGCTTTCAGGCGGGAGTTAACATACGGGATACCAAGCTTCGATCGGATATCGACGGCACACTCGTTGTCTGAATAAGAAATCATTAGTCTCAAGCAGGTTTGTACCGAATATTTCGAAGCCAACTTTGTCGTCGGAGTCCAATGCCCTAACTGAATTTTCTCAAAGGCTAGACCAGCGTGGTACAGCTTGAAAATGGACGCGGGATCAACTTGCGTTGTATCTCTAACATGAAGTTCGCGAGCCTCCCCGCCGATTTCTAAGGCGGTCACGGAGTATCGACCCGGCTGCTTAGAGAGGAACTCGGTCACTCTCTCGGAAAGCGAGCCAGCAGCTCTGGCTGAAGGTGCAGGTGTGCCGACAAAAACCATAATGGTGGCTAAGAGTATCGAACCCAACCGCCAGAGAAATTTGTCGTAAAGCTCCACTTTTATAAAGAGCTAATGTTTACCGGCGGAGAACGGAGCCTTCAAGGTCTGGCCCAGTTCTCGGTAACGATAGATCATCAGTGGAATAGCGATTGCGAAGTAGAGATAGGCCACCCAGATTCTAATGTCTGGGTTTGGGAAGACCAGAGTCACGGAGAATAGACCCAGAAGTGCGATGGCATCGAGTTTTCCAAGTCGAAGGCTCAATAGGATTGCCACACCAAAAACGGTTTGGCCAATTGTAAGGATGAACTCTTCTACCTGCACGGCGTCCATCGGCAACCCCCCTTGGCCTCCTCCGAGAGCGTAACCAATTGGCAGAGAACCAGCTAGTGCGGTCCACTGGTTCACCTTGCTGGAAACCAAGATGGCCAATCCAATTCCCGGCTTGCCGCGAAGAGCAAACATTATGGCGATGATGAACTCGGGTGCCTCTGAGGCTAGCGGGGCAAACCACTGAACCAAAATGAATTCATCGATCTGTAACTCTTTACCCCCTTCAATCAGCGAGTGAGCAAAAGGTTCAGCAACGACGATAATCACAAAAGCGGCAAACGCGGCTGCAAAAAATAAGAAGGTCCGGCGAGGCCATTTGGGAAGCGCGCCAACTAACGCCGGAATCCCCTCCAACTCGGGCTCCTCTTTGTCCTGTCTGGAAACACGCACCAGGTAGAGCACGAAGAGTGTGATCAGGGTGAGACCGGTGAAGATATCAAACTGTCTGGTGAGAGGCACGATGATGGCGATGAGCGATGCCACAATCAAAAACGCTAAATCTACTCGGGCATCTTTTTCTAGAGTGACGCCGAACTTGTGATTCAGCCCGGTCTTTTCGTCGCGAATTTTTCGAAGGGCTATGTAACCGAAGAACGCCATTGCCGGCCAGCCCAAACCAAGAAGTAGTCGGTTGGCGCCGGTTAGGTTAGCCGAGGCATACGAGGCCATGGATGGGTCTGATCCGGCAGCGTAGGCGAAGTAAAAGTCGACCACGTATTCGGGAAGAATCGCAATGACTGCGAGTAGCGCGATTGAAAGCCCACCTCTTAAATCTAGTTCCGCCGCTTCACTGATCCAGCTCAAGACGAATGCGCCCGCGACCACAGCACCACCGAAGGCAAACATACCTATGACTGGGCTGATTTCAACATGGTTTAGTTCTAGGAACAAGCCGGGGATTGTTAGACCGAAAGCGAGAACAAAGGGAACGAAAAGGCGAATCCAGTAACGAACTCCGACGCTTGGGTTGAGAGTGTGTGACATGTATTTCTCCTAGACGATCTCGCAGCCAGAATTGGCCATTCTGGAAAGAGCGTTGTTGCTGGTTTCGGGGCTCACGCCGGCAATTAGATTGCTCAAGACTCTCACACTCAAGCCTTTTTTTCGCGAGTCAAGCGCTGAGGCTAAAACGCAGTAATCAGTTGCCAATCCGACCACGTCTACGTGGGTTACACCGAGGCGATCCAGTAGGTCTGAAAACTCTTCGCCTTCTCTAGTGGTTCCTTCGAAGATCGAATACGCCGGTTTGCCCTGACCCTTTTCTATGTGAAAGTCGATGAGGCCTAATTGCAGTGCCGAGTGGTATTCGGCACCGAATGTCTCAGCCACGCAGTGCACCGGCCAGGTGTTCACAAAATCTGGGGCAGCTGTGCCCTGCGCGAAGTGCCCACCGTTGTCATTAGTAGCATCGTGCCAGTCGCGCGAGGCAATAACTACGTCGTATTCGTTTTTAGCTTCAATCAGCAACTCGGTGATTCCAGCGGCTACTGAAGCTCCCCCTTCAACGGCCAACGAACCGCCTTCACAAAAGTCGTTCTGCACATCAATAATCAGAAGTGCTCTAGTCATTTGAAAGTTCAAGACCACATTTGTAGATTGCGGTCGCCACACTATCCAGTGCTGCTCGGGTGTTCACACTCGTGGTCGGACCAGCGCCGAAAATGGCAAAGCCAAGTCTTGATTCATCCTTTGCGTTCATGTAGCCAACCAGCGCATAGGCGTGAAAGATGCTTCCGGTTTTTGCAAAAACACGGCCTCGAGCAACTGCGTTATCTCCGGTAAATCGACCGAGCAGAGTTCCAGACTTACCAGAGACGGGGAACCCTTTGATAACGCTCTTCAGATTCGCATCTCCCGCCAAAATCTTGGCCATCAAATCGTTGAAAAATGCGGGAGAGATTACGTCGAATTTAGATTCTCCCGAGCCGTCTCTGATCACAACACCCGACCAGTCAAGACCCATGGTGCCCAAGGCCTTCTCGTAACCGGCCTGAACCGACTGAAGGTTTGAAGGCAGCCCCTGGGAAATAGCAACGTGACGCGCAAGATATTCGGCGATGGTGTTGTCGCTAGCAGAAATCATATAGTTGATGAGGGTGGGCAATTTTGCCGACTTTACCTCAGCGATTTTGACTGCCCCGCTGGCCGCAATTCCAGTTGAGATGTCGGCGTTGATCGCCAATTCCCCGAGAGCTTTCTTGAACTCTCTACCGGCACGGCCAACCGGGTCGGTGCTTCTTGCCGACTTAGCTGCTTTAGGGTTTGCTCGGTCGCCATCAACCATTAGCGAAGTGATAAGCGGCTGATAGCCGGCGGTTCGTTCGTAGGTTGGCCAACTCGAATCCCAGGTAGACCCGGTGATCAAAGAGGCATCTAAGATGACGTGACGAATCTCGGGTACGCCCGCGGTAACAGCCCAGTCCTTTACCTGCTGCGCCAAATCGCTAAGTCTCGGTGCGCCTGCGTAAACCGAATTTCCGGTAGCTAGGCGAGTAAGCGTTGGGTCTCCGCCACCAACCAACACCACGGTGTCTGGGCGAGTAGACGAGTAAACCACCTTGGTGCTAATTCTGAAGTTGGGCCCGAGTGCCTGCATGGCCGCGGCGGCCGTGACGACTTTGATTGCGGAGGCGGTGATTGAAGGCTTGCTACCGCCATTGTCGTAGAGAACTGTACCTGAATCAAGATCGACTACCTGGCCGGTGAAATTACCGAGACGAGCATCGCTGGTTTCGTCTTTTATGGAACATTTGACAACTGGCTCAATGGTTGGAGTCTCGGTGGTGGTATCGGTTGGCTGAGGAGTCGGGATGCCCGAAGGGATGCCAGAGGCACCAATGCCCCAGATGGTTAGCGCCAAAACTAGAGCGCCACTGGTGGCCCCGATTAATGTCTGCTTTAGGAACTCAAACCTAGGCTTTTCGCTGCTCAAAATTTCTCCAATAACGACTATTGTCTTAATTCTAACCAAGCCCGCCGACAAGCCTAGACTTGTGCCATGAGAGCAGTGCAAAAAATCTCGGCCGCCCTAGCGACAATCGCCCTAATGTCGATGCTGGCAACACCTGCCACAGCTCACACCGAAACCGAAACTACCTCGCCCTCGTCTGGCGAGACTGTGGCCTCAGGGGAACAGTT
>CALPUC020000115.1 GCA_943326655.2 Rhodoluna limnophila | reverse complement strand
CGGGGCGACCGCACCAGCCTGCTGAAGGATTTGGCGGTAAGAGTTTCGCAGGTTTGGTCTAGTTTCGATTCGGCTAGAGCTAGTGAGCCCGAGGTCAGCGACAAAACTCTTCACATTTTGTCGGAAGACCTACCAAGGTCTGGTCGCGGCGAAAGCCTCACGCTCGCGCAAGCGGTAGACATTCTAGATCAGTCCACGGCCCAATCGCGTCCTCGGTTTTTTGCCTACATCGGCTCGAGCGGTCTTGAAATGGGAGCCGTTGCCGACTTTCTGGCTTCCAGTTACGACATCAACCTCGCTGTTGATTCCAAAGCTGCAACTCTGCTAGAGCGCCAAGCTGCCAGATGGATTGGGCAGTTCATCGGCTACGACGATAATGCCAAGGGCCTCTTCACCAGCGGCGGAACCATTAGCAACATCACCGCACTGGCGGCTGCTCGAACCAAGCGATTTCCTAACGCTCGAAAGGAAGGTGTTCGAGACCGCGTAGCAATTTACTGCTCGCAGGAGGCTCACTATTCCAACATCCGAGCAGTTGAACTTCTTGGCTTTGGTAGTGAAGCGATTCGCTCTATTGCCATCGATGGGAACCGTCGAATGAGAATGGACGCTTTCGAGGCTGCCATCAAGGACGATATCGCGAACGGAGTTGTTCCGCTAGCGGTAATTGCGTCATCTGGTACCACCCTGACCGGCGCTATCGACCCTCTCAACGAGATCGCTGACATCTGCGAGCGCTACGGCGTGTGGATGCATATCGATGGTGCTTACGGAGCTCCAGCTGCTGGAACCGCGAAGGCTAAGGCGCTGTTTCACGGTCTAGAGCGAGCCGATTCGGTTACGATCGACGCTCACAAATGGTTGTTTGTGCCTAAGGCTTGCAGCATCGTGCTGATGAAACACTACGAGCCGCTGGTTCGCACTTTCAGCCACAACGAGGCCTACATGCCTCATGATTCCGACGAGCCCAACGCGGTGGACATCACTCTCGAATACTCTCGACCGGTTCGCGCGTTGAAGATGTGGATGGGTTTCGCTGCTCACGGAGCGGACGAGTTCGAGGCGGCGATTACGGCCAACCTAGAGCTGGCCGAACTCACCTATGACCGAGCCGGTCGTTCCGAAGATTTCCGCGTGCTTCCAAATCACCCGCAGCTTTCAATTGTGCCGATTCAGTTCACCCCGCCCGGCGTTAGGGACGCCAGTGGTTTGAACCGACGCATTTACGAAGAGATTTTGGAAGACGGCCGCATCTATCTTTCGCCGGCAACCATCGATGGAGAGATTTGGCTTCGTCCTTGCTACACGAACTTTAGAACCACTGAAACCGATGTTGAAGCGTTGTTCGAAGTAATTCGCGAGCTAGGTCTTCGCCACGCCCCCGAGTTCAGCTAGTAGCCGATGTAACTCATCACGTGTTTGATGCGTGTGTAGTCTTCGAAACCGTACATCGACAGGTCTTTGCCGTAGCCGCTGTGACGGAAACCGCCGTGAGGCATTTCGGCAGCCAGAGCTCCGTGCTCGTTAACCCAGACCGCTCCAAAGTTGAGATCGCGTGAGAATCGCATGGCACGTCCGTGGTCGCTGGTCCAGATTGACGAGCCGAGCCCGTACATCACGTCGTTGGCGTTTCGAAGCGCCTCTTCCTCGGTTTTGAAAGTTTGCACCGAAAGGATTGGGCCGAAGATTTCGTCCTGAATGTGTTCGTCGTCTTGGCGGAGGTCGGCAATGATAGTTGCCTCGTGGTAGTAGCCGTTGCTGCTTGAGCCGGTTCCACCAACGATTAGTTCGGCGTGTTTTGGCATTCGTTCAACGAACCCGGCTACGCGCTCGAACTGGCTGATGTTGTTGACCGGGCCAAACAGGATGTCGGTGCGGCTCGGGTCGCCGGTCTTGGCGTTGGCCAGAACTTCCGCCTTCATGAGTGCCAACAGTTCATCGCGAATACTTTCGTGCACGAGCACTCTAGTGGCGGCGGTGCAATCCTGACCGGCATTGTAGAAAGCCGCGCCAACAATGGTGGCTGCCGCACGCTGAAGATCGGCATCGGGAAAGACGATCGCCGGTGCTTTACCGCCTAGTTCTAGGTGTACGCGCTTTACGTCGATGGCCGCGGTTTTAGCCACTTCCATTCCGGCACGGACCGAACCGGTGATGGCAACCATTTGCGGGGTTTTGTGTTCTACCAATGCTTTTCCGGTAGTGCGGTCGCCAACCACAACGTTGAAGACTCCAGCAGGCAAAAACTCGGACGCAATCTCGGCCATCAGCAGTGTGGTGGCCGGGGTGGTGTCGGATGGCTTCAAAACGATGGTATTTCCGGCGGCAATCGCCGGGGCAAACTTCCAGGTGGCCATGACCATCGGATAGTTCCAGGGAGTGATCTGACCGATGACACCAATCGGTTCGCGGCGAATCGATGATGTGTGGTTACGCGTGTATTCACCGGTGGCTCGACCTTCGAGATTTCGCGCCGCTCCGGCAAAGAAACGTATTTGGTTCACGATGTTGTTTACCTCGTGAGGAATCATGAACGAGCGCGGCTTTCCGGTGTCACGGCTTTCGGTGTCGGCTAGATCTTCCGCTCTGGCCTCGAAGGCATCGGCAATCTTTAGAAGAGCCAGCTGGCGTTCGGCCGGGGTTGATAGCCGCCACGACTCGAAGGCCTTTTCAGCAGACTTAAACGCAACATCAACGTCGGCCGCACTGGAAATCGGAGCTTCGGCGTAAACCTTGCCGTCGGCTGGGTTGAAAATGTCCATCGCCTCGGCAGCAATCGGCTCGCGGTACTCGCCGTTGATGAAGTTTTGTAATTTGATGGTCATTAGTGACCCGGGCGACCTTGGCTCATCAGATACATTCCGATGGCCAACTGGGCACGGTGAAGGCGTGAAACCAATTCACTTTGGCGAATGCCGAGTGCTTGCGAAACGTCGCTCATGGTGCGCTTCTCGTATAAGACCCCCATGGCAACCGCTGCCAGTGGCTCTGGAAGAGTGTCGATCGCTGCCTTCAACGTGGCGGCCGGCATTTTCGAAGTGTCGGGCAGCTCGCCGTCGTCCTCGAATGAAATGTCGAGATCAAAGAATGATGACATGTGTTCCTCTCTATCTTTCAAAGTTCTTTCGGTAGCCCTGAACCACCGAACGTAAACCAATTCCGGCGGCGCCAACCAACTGGTCGCCTCGGTAATACTCAAACACACAATCGCCGTCGATGCTTCCCTCGACAAGTTTGTTGCTATCGGCTAGTGCCAATAAGCCGAAGGCCAGAATGTGAACGTCAAACTGGTCAGACCAGAACGAAGGAATCGGCCTGAAAAGTGCTTCGGTTGAACCGGTGGCTATAGCGTTACCAACATACTTCGCGCATTCACTGGGAATGTTCCAGTGCTCAACCCGGCGAGGAATATCGTCAAAAATCGGGTTAGGAAATCGCACCACGTCGCCAACTCCCCACACGTTGCTCCAACTTCCACCTGAAGCCCGAACCCCGCGAAGACTTTGATCGCAGAGCAGCCCGTCGGAGACGTCAATGTCGTTTCCTTCGAGCCATTCGGTGTTGGGCAGGCTACCGATTGCTTCGATGAAGACTTCGCAGGGAAGTTCTGTTCCGTCATCTAGCATCACCGCCTCGATACGAGCAGTGCCAACGAGATCGGCGACCGAGCGCTTCATGAGAAATTGCACACCCTCGGCTTCTTGTCGTCGCTGCAGCTCGTGAGCCAAATCGTTTCCAAGCGGACGAAGCATCGGCACAGTTCCAGGTGCCACGATGGTTACTTCACAGCCAAGTTTCCGAGCGGTTGCGGCGGTCTCGCAGCCGATAAAACCAGCTCCTAATACAACGACTCGTGCTCCTGGCTGCAGAGCTGCGCGCAAACCCATGGCGTCGTCGAGAGTTCTAATAATGTGACGGCCGGCATGAATGTTGTTTGGGTAAACCTGTCGCTTCGGTCTAAGGCCGGTCGCCACAATTAGCTCGGAGTACTCAAAGACTTCTCCGTCGTCGGTCGTGATCGTGCAGTTTTCCAGGTCAGCTGAAACTACTCT
>CALPUC020000114.1 GCA_943326655.2 Rhodoluna limnophila | reverse complement strand
TACTCCTGGTGGCGTTCCTGCGACTACCACTAGTTCGTCGCCGTCTGCTCCCTTGCCAGATCCAACTACCACCTGTTCAACCTGCTTAATCATTTGATCGGTGTGCTTCACCGGGTCAACCAAGTAGGTCTCCGCACCCCAGACCAGAGCTAGGCGGTTACGGATTTTTTCGTTCGGGGTAAACGCGAGGATAGGGATGCTCGACCGAAGCCTAGAAACTCGGCGCACAGAGTCGCCGGATTCTGTAAAGACGCAGACGAACTTAAGCGCAAGCAGCTCCGCAATCTCCACGGCCGCCAGAGAAACGGCTCCCGAATGAGTGTGAGGGCGAGTGCCAAGAGGAGCAATGCGCTCTAATGTGTTTTCCTCAATTGCCTCGATAATTTTCGCCATTGTCTCAACTGTTTCAACGGGGAATTCTCCAACGCTTGTTTCACCGGACAGCATTAGAGCGTCGGCGCCGTCCAGAACGGCATTAGCAACGTCGCTCGTCTCTGCGCGGGTTGGTCGCGATGCCGTGATCATAGATTCAAGCATTTGGGTTGCCACGATTACCGGCTTAGCCCACCTGCGGCAAAGCTCAATAGCCCTTTTCTGAACGAGTGGTACCTGTTCTAGTGGAAGCTCAACACCTAGATCGCCACGGGCCACCATTACGCCGTCAAAGGCATCAATTATCTCTTCGAGAGCTTCTACAGCTTGAGGCTTCTCAACCTTAGCAATGGTAGGAATGTGAATTCCTTCCTCTCGCATGATTTCGTGAACCCTCACAATATCGTCCGCGTTACGAACGAACGACAAGGCAATCATGTCTGCGCCTAACTTCAGGGCCCAGCGCAGATCAGCCTCGTCTTTTTCCGACAGTGCTGGAACATTTACGGCTACTCCCGGCAGGTTGATGCCTTTATTGTTTGAAACGACTCCGGCGACTTCAACCACAGTGGTTACGGTTCGGTCGTCCACGTGGGTGGCTCTGAGGCCTACTTTTCCGTCGTCGATGAGTAGAGCGTCACCAACCCGAACGTCTCCTGGAAGGCCTTTGAAGGTCGTACCACAGATATTTACGTCTCCGTCTACATCGTCAATGGTGATCTTGAAGGTTGCGCCCTTTTCTAGCATCACCGGGCCATCCTTGAAACGGGCCAGGCGAATTTTAGGACCCTGAAGGTCTACTAAAACGGCTACCGCTTTACCGGTGTCGGCCGCGACCTGACGAACTATCTTGTAAATAGCTTCGTGAACGTCGTAGGAGCCGTGGCTCAAGTTCATTCGTGCCACATTCACACCAGCGTCGACTATGCCCCTGATCTGTTCATAGTTGGATGTTGCTGGGCCTAGTGTTGCGACGATCTTTGCGCGTCTCATTTTTCCTTCTTATCTATTTTTTGTTAAATCGAAATTGGTCGGTCGGTGGTCTTTACCGGACTAGGCAGGACAGTTGCACCCGTGAGCCATTGGTCTATTGCAGCAGCAGCAGCGCGGCCCTCGGCGATGGCCCAAACAATCAGGCTCTGACCCCGACCAGCGTCACCGGCAACGAAAACATCTTCTAGATTAGTTGCCCAGGATTTGTTGCGAGCAACGTTGCCTCGTTCGTCGAATTCGATGTTTGATTGCTGGATGAGGCTTGATGCCTCAGGCCCGGTGAATCCAAGTGCCAAAAGAACTAAGTCGGCAGGAATGATTCTCTCGGTGCCTGCCTTCGGGAGTCTCTTGCCATCCACGAATTCGGTTTCCGCTACCTTTACGCCGCTCACTCGGTTTCCATCAGCAACGAATTCAACAGTTGATGCTAAATAGGTTCTTTCTCCGAACTCTTCGTGCGCGCTCGCTACCTCGAAAAGATTTGGGAAGGTTGGCCAAGGCTGTCCGGGTGCTCGCTCCGAAGGAGGTTGATTTCCGATCGCAAGCGTAGTGACCGATAGTGCGCCCTGACGTGTTGCGGTCCCAAGACAGTCGGCACCGGTGTCTCCTCCACCAAGAATGACCACATGCTTGCCCTCTGCTGAGATCTGATCTGCCACTGTCTCGCCGTCAACAGCCCAATTGCCTTGCGTGAGGTAAGTCATCGCGAATTCAACACCCTCGAGCGTACGCCCAGGAACATCAAGATCTCGTGGAACGGCTGCTCCAGTGGCAATCAGCACTGCGTCGTATCGCGCTCGGATTTCTTCCCAGGTGATATCTACACCGATGTTCTGCCCTACCCTGAAGCGAGTGCCCTCAGCTTCCATTTGTTCAATGCGACGGTCGATAAACCGCTTCTCCATTTTGAAATCCGGAATTCCGTATCTCAACAAGCCACCGATTTTGCTATCGCGTTCAAAAACCGCAACAGTGTGCCCGGCGCGAGTCAACTGTTGCGCTGCCGCTAGGCCGGCCGGACCTGAACCAACTACGGCAACGGTTTTACCGGTTAATCTCTCCGGAGCATGAGGCTTTACCAATCCAAGCTCGAATGCGTTTTCAACGATGGAAACTTCAATTTCTTTAATGGTTACCGCTGGCTGATTGATTCCAAGTACGCACGAGCTCTCACATGGAGCCGGACACAGGCGCCCCGTGAATTCAGGGAAGTTGTTTGTTTTGTGTAAACGATCTATTGCGCCCGCGTGGTCCTCGCGCCAAACTAGGTCGTTCCATTCGGGAATCAGATTGCCGAGCGGGCACCCCTGGTGGCAAAACGGCACACCGCAATCCATACATCTACTGGCTTGCTTGGCAACCACTGAGTTGTCGCGCGGTTCATAGACTTCTTTCCAGTCTCGAATTCTGATGTCAACCGGGCGTCGCTTGGCGGTTTCTCGTTCGGTGATTTTAAGGAATCCTCTTGGATCAGGCATTTGTAACCTCCAAAATCTTCTCCCAAACCTCCGGCGAATCCGGGTCAAAGCCACCCAAGACGGCTTCTGCTCTAACCTTCAGAACGTTCGCATAGTCTCTCGGGGTAATCACAGTGAATTCATCGACGATTGAATCAAAATTAGCAAGCATTTCTCCAGCCAATGTTGAACCAGTGCTCTGTTGATGGTCTTGCAAAAGCGATTTTATCTCGGCCCGGTCTGTTTCAGACGGACGCTCAAGATTCAATTCTCCAGCTGCCAGAGCTTCATGGTTTAGGCGATCGGCTCTCAACTTGTAAACAAACGCCTTCCCTCCAGACATCCCAGCTCCGAAATTTCTACCCGTCTTACCCAAAATAAGTGCGACTCCCCCAGTCATGTATTCGAGGGAATGGTCTCCGACTCCCTCAACTACTGCAGTAGCACCCGAGTTTCGAACCAGAAAGCGCTCGCCAACGATTCCACGAAGGTAAAGCCGGCCGCTGGTTGCTCCGTAACCGATTACGTTACCGGCGATTATGTTGTGCTCGGCCAGGAAAATTGAAGACTCAGCAGGTCGCACGCTGATAACTCCACCCGAGAGACCTTTGCCCACGTAGTCGTTGGCATCGCCGAAAAGGCTAAGGCGAAGACCCTTAGGAATGAACGCTCCAAATGATTGACCAGCGGAACCAGTCAGAGTTACGTCAACCGTTGCGTCAGGAAGACCCGCGGCTCCAAATCTCTTGGTCAGTTCGTTGCCAAACATTGTTCCAACCGCTTGATCCACATTAGAGATAGGTAGCTTGATCTCGGTGGACGAACCCTTGTTCAATGAATCTGCCGCAGCGGCTATTAATTTGTGGTCAAAGTGCTGCTCGATTTTGTGGTCCTGTTTTGTGTCATTGATGACAGACGCTCCGTGTGCGTTGGTTGGCGCAGCCAGAATTGGGCTCAGGTCGAGACCATCGGCCTTCCAATGAGACATGGCTCTGTTCATATCCAGTAACTCGTTGTGGCCGACCGCCTCGGCAATGCTTCTGAAGCCAAGTGCGGCAAGGTATTCCCTTACCTCTTGAGCTAGGAACTCGAAGAAATTCACGACGAACTCTGGTTTGCCGGTAAATCTGGCTCTAAGCACCGGGTTCTGAGTAGCAACGCCAACCGGACAGGTGTCTAGGTGGCATACCCGCATCATGACGCAACCCTCTACAACTAAAGGAGCCGTGGCAAAG
>CALPUC020000113.1 GCA_943326655.2 Rhodoluna limnophila | reverse complement strand
CGCCAAGAGAAGTCACACGCCGGTGGAGGGCTTTCGAGCTACCCTCACCCGCGGCTAATGCCAGAGTTCTGGCAGTTCCCCACTGTTTCAATGGGTCTTGGTCCAATCAATGCCATCTATCAGGCCCAATTCAACCGTTATCTCGCTGGTCGCGGCTTCGCCGACACTGCGGAACAGCACGTTTGGGCATTCCTGGGTGACGGAGAAATGGACGAGGTTGAAAGCCGCGGGGCACTTCAACTCGCAGCCAACGATGGGCTAGACAACTTGACCTTCGTTGTGAACTGTAACCTCCAAAGACTCGACGGACCGGTTCGTGGAAACGGAAAGATCATTCAGGAGCTGGAGAGTTTCTTCCGAGGCGCTGGCTGGAATGTGATCAAAGTGGTCTGGGGTCGCGAATGGGATTCGCTTCTTGCCAAAGACGCCGATGGTGCGTTGGTTGATCTAATGAATAAAACCCCAGATGGTGATTACCAAACATACAAAACCGAAGACGGTGCGTTTGTTCGTGAAAACTTCTTCGGGCGTGATCCACGCACACTTCAAATGGTCGAAAACATGACCGATGACCAGATTTGGGGCCTCAAGCGAGGCGGGCACGACTACCGCAAGGTTTACGCAGCCTACAAGTCGGCGGTTGAGCACAAGGGTCAGCCAACGGTGATTCTGGCAAAGACAATTAAGGGATTCGCCCTAGGAAAGTCTTTCGAAGGGCGTAACGCGACCCACCAGATGAAAAAGATGACTCTGGAAAATCTCAAAGGTTTCCGAGATGAGCTGCGCATTCCAATCACCGACGCACAACTGGAAGAAAACCCTTACCAGCCTCCCTACTTTCATCCGGGTCAAGACGCACCTGAGATTCAGTACCTTCACGAACGCCGACGCGCTCTAGGTGGTTACCTACCAGAACGTCGAAGCAAGTACGTCGACTTCAAACTTCCTGAAGATAAGACTTATGAGATTTCTAAAGCGGGAAGTGGTACTCAAGAAGTTGCAACCACTATGGCTTTCGTGCGTTTGCTAAAGGACCTACTTCGCTCACCGGAATTTGGCCAACGAATTGCAATGATCATTCCCGATGAAGCTCGCACTTTCGGAATGGACGCATTTTTCCCAACCGCAAAGATTTACAATCCTCAAGGTCAGCATTACATCTCGGTGGACCGTGACATCTTGCTTTCCTACAAGGAGTCTGAATCTGGACAAATTCTGCACACGGGAATCAATGAAGCTGGTTCCGTAGCAGCCTTCGCAGCTGCCGCCACTAGCTATGCCACCCATGGCCAGGCAATCATTCCGTTCTACGTGTTCTATTCAATGTTTGGGTTCCAGAGAACCGCAGACGCCATTTGGGCTGCTGCCGATCAGCTAAGTCGCGGGTTCCTCATCGGAGCAACCGCGGGGCGAACCACTCTTACCGGTGAAGGTCTTCAGCATGCCGATGGCCATTCCCCAATCATGGCCGCAACAAATGATGCGGTAATTAGCTACGACCCAGCATTCAGTTATGAAATCGGGCACATCATTCGTTCAGGAATAGAGCGCATGTACGGCGGAACGCACACCGACCCGAACGTTGTTTATTACCTCACCGTTTACAACGAGCCGATGGTGCAGCCTGCTGAACCAGAAAACGTTGACGTTGACGGAATCGTCCGAGGCATCCACAAGGTTTATAACAACCCAGCAGAAGGCAAGAAAGCACAGATCCTAGCCTCCGGTGTTGCGCTCGGCTGGGCACACGAAGCTGCGTCACTACTTGCATCAGACTGGGGTGTGTCGGCAGACGTTTGGTCGGTTACCTCCTGGACCGAGTTGCGTCGCGACGGCCTGCGTCGGAACGAGCAAGAGTTCCTAAACCCTGGAACTCCGGTAAACGCCGCCTACGTGACATCCAAGCTAACCGGTCACCACGGACCATTCTTGGGAGTCAGCGATTACCTGCACCAGGTTCCTGATCAGATTCGCCAATGGGTGCCGGGAGACTACGCGACCTTGGGAGCTGAGGGCTTTGGCTTCTCAGATACTAGAGCGGCGGCTCGCCGACACTTCAAGATCGATGGACCATCAATCGTGGTGCGAGTCCTTGAACAATTGGTAGCTCGCGGCGAGATTGATGCCAGCGTTCCAGCTCAGGCGATTGAACGCTATCGTCTACTAGACGTGACCGCTGGAAACAGCGGTAGCGCTGGCGGCGAGGCATAAACTTAACCAATGCTAGTTATTGTCTGCCCTGGTCAAGGGTCGCAAACTCCAGGTTTCTTTTCACCGTGGCTTGAGATTCCTTCATTTCGAGAGTCTATTGAAATCGCTTCGACCTCTTCGGGGTTAGATCTCACAACTTTCGGCACACTTTCGGATGCCGACACCATTCGCGATACGGCAATCGCCCAGCCACTTATTGTGGCTGCTTCTCTGGCCTCGTTTGAGGTACTCAAATCAGCCGGGCTAGAGAAATTTTCCGGAGTGGCCGGGCACTCTGTTGGTGAGCTGGCAGCGGCAGCTATTGCCGGAGTGATTGATAACCCAACGGCTATGCAGTTGGTTACCAAGCGTGGAAGTGAAATGGCTGACGCGGCCGCAATTAGCAAATCTTCGATGGCGGCAGTACTCGGAGGCGACCGCGACCAAGTAGTTTCGCACCTCGTAGGGCTAGGACTCTCTCCCGCAAACTACAACGGCGGGGGCCAAATCGTGGCGGCTGGCTCGGCAGAGGCAATTGCCAGGCTGGCTGAAAACCCTCTCGCCGGAACCAGAGTGATACCGCTTCAAGTTGCCGGCGCTTTCCATACCGAATTCATGGAACCAGCAGTGGCTGAGCTGGCTAACTTTGTCTCCGGTGTCGAATCCGAAACACCAAAGGTAAAGCTTTGGACTAACCGAGACGGTTCGGTTATTTCCTCTGGAACAGAATTCATCGATCTAATAGTGAATCAGGTTTCCAATCCGGTTCGCTGGGATTTATGCATGGACGCCATGGTCGCCGCGGGAGTGACCGCCCTTATTGAGCTATCTCCGGCCGGTACCTTGGCGGGCCTTGCCAAGCGAGGAATGCCAGGCGTGGAAACGCTTGCTCTGAAAACTCCGGAGCAGCTTGACGCCGCCATTGAACTTGCCAAGAATCACGGTTAGGAGCCTAAAGTGACCGCAACACTCAAGCAATATGAAACCGTAAAGTTTTCGCGCATCTATTCACTCGGTGCAGCCCGAGGCGACCTAGTGGTGACCAACGACGACGTAGCCGGCCCGATTGACTCAAGCGATGAATGGATTCGCCAGCGCACCGGAATCGTAACTAGGCGTCGAGCCAGCAAAGATGTGAGTCTGATGGATATGGCCGTGGCCGCTTCATTGGAAGCGATTGAAAAGGCTGGAATCGACCCTAAGGAAATCGGTGCCGTGCTTTTTAGCACCATCACTCACCCGTTCCAAACTCCTTCTGCGGCAACTCTCCTTGCCGACAAAATCGGAGCTAACCCGGCGCCAGCCTTCGACATATCGGCTGCCTGCGCGGGCTACTGCTATGGCATAGCTCAGGCAGACGCTCTGGTGCGCTCGGGCATGGCGAAATTTGTGCTGGTGGTCGGCGGTGAAAAACTCAGCGACTTCATTGATCCAACCGACCGAAGCATATCTTTCCTACTGGGAGATGGAGCGGGGGCAGCCATCGTTGGACCTTCCGATACACCTGGCATATCACCAACCGTTTGGGGTTCCGACGGTTCGAAGTGGGACGCCGTAAACATGACCTCATCGTTGCTCGACTTTCGCGACGGCACAGCCAGTTGGCCAACCATGAAACAAGAGGGTCAAACGGTGTTCCGCTGGGCTGTGTGGGAAATGGCAAAGGTTGCTAAGGAAGCTCTTGAGGTTGCAGGTGTTAAGGCCGAGGATCTATCCGCTCTGGTCACTCACCAGGCCAATATTCGGATCATCGACGAAATGGCGAAGCAGCTGAATCTGCCTGATTCGGTGGTTGTGGCAAAAGATATCATTAACACCGGAAACACATCGGCGGCTAGCATCCCTTTGGCAATGCATGAATTGCTTGCCTCCGGTGCGGTGAAGT
>CALPUC020000112.1 GCA_943326655.2 Rhodoluna limnophila | reverse complement strand
CCGACATCACGGTGCTGTCTACCGAAAAAGTGCAGATCGCCATAGCTGAAGTTCGCGATTTGGTGGCGGCTTCCTCCTTCGGTTCGTCGAGCGGAAGCTTTCGAATCATGATCATCGAAGACGCCGACCGCATGGCTCCCACGGCAGCAAATGTGCTTCTCAAAGCTTTGGAAGAGCCACCGGAGAACACCATTTGGATTCTCTGCGCACCCTCGGAAGTCGACATGCTTCCAACCATTAGGTCTCGAGTTCGCAAGGTCATCCTCAAAGTTCCCAGCGTTGAAGACGTTGCCAAGCTCTTAGTGGAACGCGACGGAATTGAACCCTCCCTGGCCGTGTTGGTGGCGGCCGAAGCGCAGAGCCACATTGGTATGGCTCGCCGCCTTGCCACAAGCAAAGAGGCTCGAGATCGTCGCCGAGAATATCTTCAGTCGGCCCTGAATATCTTCAACGTCACCGACGCCGTGCGCACATCGGACACCTGGCTTGATCTCGCCAAGAAAGACGCTCTGGCACTTACCAAGGAGCGCGACGAAGAAGAACGACAGACGCTCCTTCACAGTTTGGGGCTGGCTCCAACCGACACTATTCCGCCTCAGTATCGAACTGACTTCAAAAACCTAGAAGAGGGGCAGAAACGCCGGGCCACCAGGAGCCTTCGAGATGGTCTCGATCGAATTCTGGTCGATCTCTTAGCCTTGTTTCGAGATGTGCTCACAGTTCAGCTTTCGGCAGCGGTGGAACTGGTCAACAGAGACCTTGAACCGAAGATCCGTGAGGTGGCCGCAGGTTTCAAGCCCGAGGAAACAATACAAATCATCGATGCTATCGAAACTTCTCGCGAGAGAATTGACCGCAATGTGCGAGATATTTATGTGATGGACTCGCTCGCCGCCACGATGAGAAGAAGTGTTTGATGAAGAAGTTTTTAGCATTCGTTGCTGCGCTAAGCCTTGCTGCAACCCTTTCGGGTTGCACTACTGCCGCTAAACCGGAAGACCTCTTCTCTCAGACCCCTTCCTGGACGCTTTGCGAAAACAATGTCTTCCAGTGTGCAACAGTGACCGTGCCTGTCGACTGGGACAAACCCGACGGGGAAACTTTCCAACTAGCCCTAATTCGTAAGTTCACGAACAATGCCATAGGTTCGCTGGTCTTGAACCCTGGCGGCCCTGGCGCCTCGGGGGTAGATTTCCTAGCGAATAACTGGGAAGACATCGGCACTTCGGATCTGAGAAACGCTTACACTTTTGTGTCGTTTGACCCACGCGGGGTTAGCCGAAGCGCCAAGGTTACCTGTCTTGATTCCAAAGGCACCGACGAACTTCTATACGGCTCGAACGATGCGAAAATAGGCAGCGAAAAGGAGCTCAAGCTTCTTCGGGAGGATCTGAAAGAGTTCGTCGATGCCTGTAAGAAAAACACCGGGCCTGTCCTGGGTGAACTAGACACTGTTAGCGCTGCCAAAGATTTAGACGTTATTAGAGGTGCCCTCGGCGAGAGCAAATTGGATTATCTCGGCTTCAGCTATGGAACTTTTCTTGGAACCACCTATGCCAGTTTGTTTCCTGAGAAGGTTGGCCGCTTCGTTCTCGACGGAGCCGTGGACCCTAGAGTTTCAGATTCTCAGCAGAGCATCAATCAGCTTGCCGGATTCGACCTAGCACTCAACAACTACCTGTCTGACTGCGTAAAGAACGATGCCGACTGCCCATTTAGAGGCGGTTTGGCAAGCGCCAAAGCCGAGGTCAAAAAGTTCCTGCTAGGCATGGAAACCAAGTCGATGAAAACAACGTCTGATCGCAAACTAACGCTTTCGTCTGCGACCACCGGTCTTATCTTGGCGCTCTATTCTGATACCTACTGGCCTTACCTGACCCAGGCCTTCTCAGAGGCGTTCGAAGGAGACGGCTCGATGTTCATTCGCCTAGCCGATGTCTACAACGACCGACAGGAAGACGGCAGCTACAGCGGAAACAGCCTTGAAGCCAACATCGCGATTAACTGCCTAGACTCCCGAGCCTCGGCCAAACCAGCCGACATGGCGAAGCAAAATGAGCGACTCTTGGCTGTTTCACCAATTCTGGGACGCTACTGGCAAAATGGTGCGCTCACCTGCGAGAACTGGCCTTATCCGGTTGCTGAGAAACCAAAAAGCTACTCGGCCGCTGGAGCTCCCACGATTTTAGTTATCGGAACCACCGGCGACCCGGCAACTCCGTTCCAACAATCGGTTGATTTGGCTCACGAAGTGCTCAAAGACGGTTTTCTCATCACATTCAAGGGTGAAGGGCACACCGCCTATGGTCGCTCCAACCAGTGTGTGAGTTCAGCCGTTGATCGATTCTTGATTGAAGGCAAAATCCCTTCTAAAGAGCCGATCTGCTAGAAAAGTGCTTGGAACAAAATCCAAAGGTTCAAACTCGATAGCGCCAGAGCAATTGTGTAGCCAAGAATTTTCACAAAGTTGGTGTTTTTCAGTTCGCCCATGAGTTTCGCATCTGAGGTGAGACGAATCAGCGGGAACAGCGCAAACGGAATCCCGAAGCTCAGAAATACCTGGCTCAGTACCAGAACATCCGTAGCTCCCATACCTAGCGACAGAACGAATAGGGCTGGCACGAGAGTGATCAGTCTTCGAACCAACAGTGGCAGAGACTTCTTGACTAGCAGCCCATCGAAGATAACCTCGCCGGCGTAGGTTCCAACCGACGTGGACGAAAGCCCGCTGGCCAGAAGCGCCAGAGCAAACAGAACTGCGAAAGTTGCCCCGCCCACGGAAAGAATCTCGGTGAACACAGCGGTGATAATGTCCTGGCCTGCTTCCGTGGTGCCAATCACGGCTCCCAATACCAACAGCCCGATATTCACGGTTCCCGCGATCAACATCGCAAACGAGACGTCCCAGCGGATGATTCGCACCAACCGACGATCATCTAATCCGGTAGCGATTGCTCCCAGGCGGTCGCGGCTAAGCGCCGAGTGCACATAAACAGCGTGCGGCATAATCGTGGCTCCAAAAATTCCAAGTGCCAGAAGCGCTGAACCTTCGTCGCTAAGAGTGGGAACCAGCCCACCTAGGAAATCACCAAAAACCGGAGTCCAAGACGTGATGGCCGAGATGAAACCGAAACCGGTGAGCACAATCAGCCCGAAGATTACGTATTCAAATGATTTGGCCCGACCAGCGGCTTTCATGTAAAGCAAGGCGGTTGAAACCACGGCGGTGGCAATGCATCCGGCCAAAAGTGGCCAACCAAACAGGAGGTTCAGAGCAACAGCCCCACCGATCAGCTCGGCTAGGTCGGTGGCGATCGCAACCAGTTGCGCCTGTAGCCAGTAGAGAATGCGTGTGAACCGGCTCTTGAGCCGCTCGCCCATAATGCGAGACAAGCTTTTGTTGGTGGCCAAACCGAGTTTCGCGGCAAGGTACTGAACCAGCCAGGCGATTAGATTTGCGGCTACCAAAACCCAAAGCAGCAGATAGCCGTATTGCGTGCCAGCGCTCAGGTTGGTGGCAACGTTTCCTGGGTCTAGGTAGGCAACGCCAGCGACCAAGGCAGGGCCGAGCAGGGCAAAGAATCCTGAACGTGTTTGCCTACTTATTACCATTGTTCTAGCGTATGGCGAGAAATTCCTAAGACGCTATTTTTGCCCGACGGCTCGCTTGATTAGGTCGACAATTTCTTTTTCGACCTTGGCATTGACACCGGTGAGAGCGAAAGAAGTGGCCCAGAATGTTCCGTCGTCGAGCTTTGCGGTGTCTTGGAAACCGAGAGTGCAGTAGCGAGATTCAAACTTCCCGGCGTCCTGGAAGAACACCACTGCCTTGCCGTCAACGTAGTAAGCAGGCATTCCGTACCAGGTCTTCACGAGGAAATCTGGGTTCACCGACATGGCTATGCGGTGCACTTCCAGAGCCAATGCTTTGTCTTCAGGCGTCATCGAATCGATACGGGTCATCGTGGCGGCCAATGATTCAGCACGGTTCAACTGTTGTTTTCGCTCTTTGGCGGCTTCGCGCATTGCTGCGCGCTCTTCTTTGCTGAAAGTTTCAGTCATGTAATCGATTCTGCCAGATGCCAAATCAATTTAGACTTTTCACATG
>CALPUC020000111.1 GCA_943326655.2 Rhodoluna limnophila | reverse complement strand
TTTGATAGAAAGCCACGTCCTAAAGTAGCCGAGGGTAAACCCAAAAGTGAAACAAAGGGGAGCCCTAAGCGCAGTTCGAAAAGAACCGCGGTTGTAACCAAACTCCGACCTAGGACTTCCTTTGGTAGAAGAGTGTTTTTGGCAACTATGGCATCCATAGCCGCACTGGTAGTTCTAGTTCTTGTCGCAGTTTTTTCTCCGTTGCTGGCGGTTTCCAAAATAGAAATTGTCGGGGCCAAAATGGTTGAAGAAAAGACAATTTTGAAAGACCTAAAGAGTCTTTTGGGGAAGCCGCTCCCTCAGGTGTCGAGCGACGACGTTGCATTGCGATTGAGTAAGTACGATCTAATCGATTCTGTTTCGGTGGTTAGCGTACCGCCTAATACGCTCAGAGTTTTGATCACCGAAAGGTCGGCAATCGCAATTGTGGTTATCAATAACATCAGTTATCTTTACGATGCCGCTGGTGTTCAGCTAGGTCGAGCTTCTGAAGGAGATCGTTTACCGGTTATCGCTGGGGCAGGAAACCCCGCATCCTCAAAAGCTTGTTCGAGGTCTATTGACGTGATTCTGTCGCTCCCTCTGTCGCTTTTGCCAGAGGTAAGTTGGATTCGAGCTATCTCCAAAGACAATGTGGTGCTGGGTCTTCGAAAAAATGGTCAAAGCATTCTCTGGGGGGATTCTTCCGCACCAGGTTTGAAGGCCGAGGTACTGCTGGCACTAATGAAGCATTACAAGCGCACCCTCAACCTGACCTTTGACGTGTCATCGCCTAGCCAACCCTCTGTCTATTAGCGCGACACACCTGCTCGCTTAAGGCGTTTTTGCTCACTTTCGGCGTAATTTCTAGGCGCAGTAAGTAAACGCGAGCAAACAATAACGTTCAGCGTAAGGTTTAAGGTTCGCAAAATGGAGGAAACCCATGGCACAGCAGCATAACTATCTGGCAGAAATCAAGGTTGTCGGAGTCGGTGGAGCAGGCGTAAACGCTGTCAACCGCATGATCGAAGCTGGTCTGCGCGGGGTAGAGTTCATCGCTGTAAATACCGATGCCCAGGTTCTCGCAATGAGTTCGGCAAATGTCAAGATCGACATCGGTCGGGAAACCACCCGAGGGCTCGGTGCAGGAGCAGATCCTGAGGTTGGTCGCCGTGCCGCCGAAGAGCACATCCAAGAATTGGAAGCAGCTCTCAAGGGTGCAGACATGGTTTTCGTAACCGCTGGTGAAGGCGGAGGAACCGGAACTGGCGCAGCACCGGTGGTAGCCAGAATTGCCAAGGAAGCGGGTGCTCTTACCGTTGGTGTGGTGAGTCGTCCGTTTACCTGGGAGGGCCCAAGAAGGGCTCAGCAAGCCCAAAAGGGAATCGAAGAACTCCAGGGCGAGGTAGACACACTAATCGTGGTTCCGAACCAGCGTCTTTTGGATATCGAAGATTTAACCATCAGCCTTGAAAATGCTCTGAAAATTGCAGACGACGTGCTGCGTTCGGGAGTCCAGGGAATCACCGACCTAATCAACATCCCAGGAACGGTAAACCTAGACTTCGCCGATGTTCGATCGGTTATGCAAAACGCGGGTACCGCGCTTATGGGCATTGGTTCTGCCAAGGGTGAAGACCGCGCACTGAAAGCCACCGAAAAGGCGATCAATAATCCACTACTTGAAGCTGGGATTGATGGCGCTCACGGCGTGCTGATGCTAATTCAGGGAGCTAGCAACATGGGCCTCCACGAAGTTTCGGCAGCGTCTGCTCTGATTCAGGAATCGGTAAGCCCAAATGCCAATGTTATTTTCGGGTTCTCTAACGATGATTCCCTGGGCGATGAGATTCGCGTCACGGTGATTGCTGCCGGATTCGACGGGGGAGCGCCGGTTCGCAAGCCGTCCATGCCGATTATTACCAAAACCAACACCGACCAGATTCAGGTGATTGAAATTGAGGAAACCGCCACTGAGTCGGTGACGCTTGAACAATCGGCCCCATTTGATGAACCAGAAACCTCTAAAGAAGATGACACTTTCGGCGGTTACCTAGCAAACCCAGAAGATGTAAACCCTAAGACCGAGGTAATCGATCTACCTGTCAAAAAGCAAAAAGAAGACGGCGACTTCGGGGACGGCTTAGACATACCCGACTTTTTGAAGTAGTGACTTCTCTGGCGGAGCGCCTGGCGCAGACTAGGGCCCAAATCACGGAAGAGTGCAGCCGCCTCAACCGGGCTGAACCAGTACTCATAGTGGTAACAAAAAATCACCCGGTCACGCTTGCTCAAGAGCTTTTCGACCTGGGCGAACGTGATTTTGGTGAGAATCGCGTGCAAGAGGCCCTGCCTAAGTTTCTCGAATTCAGTGAGCCGGGAGACCGATTGGGTGCAAATTGGCACCTGATAGGTCAATTACAGACCAACAAGGTTAAGCAGGCCCTTGAATTCGCGACTTCGCTACATTCCTTGGACCGTCAGAGTCTGCTCGACGAATTAATCAAAAGAACTAGCGAGCGCGATCACCCTTTAGAAGTTTTCCTGCAGGTAAATCTCACCGAAGATCCCAACCGTGGCGGTGTCGAGCCCGCCGATCTCTTCGACTTTGCTGCTCAGGTTGCCAACGTAAAAACTTTGAAGCTTGAAGGTCTTATGGCTGTAGCAAGTTTGAGCGGTGACCCAGAACCTGATTTTGAAACCGTGGCGTCACTTAGTCAAAAGCTAGTTAGCGATCATCCCTCGGCAAACAAACTTTCCATTGGAATGTCTGGAGACTACTTATTGGCACTCAGCTACGGGGCGACACACCTACGAATTGGCACCGCAATTACAGGAAATCGCAACATTTAGCCATATTCTGAAAACAACTGCATTAGGAGGACTAATCATGGGAATCATTTCTAACTTAAAGGAATACTTCTGGGTTTCTGGCGATGGCGAAAAGCCTGCGACGACAAAGCCGACCGCCGCGACCAAGACGGAACCAAAAAGAGTTACTTCAATTCGCGGAGGCCGAAACGGTTATAGCGATGTGTCTGAGATTGTCACCTTGGACCCTGCTACCTACGAAGACTCAAAGCTAATCGCCGAACACTTCTGCCAGGATATCCCGCTGATTATCAATATGGCTAACCTTTCCGAGAAAGACTCACTCAGGACTCTTGACTTCATCCTGGGGCTCAAGGAGGGCCGCCAGGGTTCATTGAAGCGAGTCACTCCGAAAGTGTTCCTTCTTACTCCGGCCAACGTTTTGATCAATCAAGGTGAAGACGAAGAGGATGGCGCCGACCTAGTCGGCTAATTCGTCCACAGCCCACATTCAAAAGGAGCCGTTTGGTATCCTTGAGAACAGTTCTTGAATTTACGTAAAGAGGTTGCTCATGTCTTTGACTCCCGAAGATGTCCACTACAAGAAGTTCCAACCAACCAAATTTCGCGAGGGTTACGACCAAGAAGAAGTCGATGCATTCCTCGATGAAATCATCGTGGAACTTAGACGCCTCAACCAAGAGAACGAAGATTTGCGCCAGCGCTTACTTGCTAGCGACGGAAGAATCGCTGAATTACAGCGATCCCCGGGAGGAATGGCGGTCGCGCTAACCACTTCCACATCAGAAATTGCGACATCGATCACTAACCCCGGAGCAGCATTCCCAGAGGCAATGACCGAGGCTCAGGTTAATGAACCAAATAACACCAACAATCTTTTGCAGCTTGCTAGAAAGTTGCACGATGAGCATGTGCGAGAGGGAATTGCCAAACGCGACGCTCTAATTGCCGAAGGCCAGGCCACTGCAGCTCGACTCTTGCGCGAAGCGGAAGCGCAACAACGTTCCGACCTAAGCCGTTTGGAGCAGGAGAAGGCACTGATCGAGCACACGATCCAGGAACTTCGCCAGTACGAGCGTGACTACCGCGCGAGTATCCGGAGCTTCATTGAGGCTCAACTGCGAGACCTTGAAACACCAACTTCGCCACCTGCAGCCACCCAGGGGATTTTGGGTAACTAGCTAAATGGCTAAGCGCTCACGACTAAAACTCGCTCCGTACCTACTTCTATCACTGGCTCTGCTACTGGCTGATCAGGCTTCAAAAGTCTGGGCCCTCGATAATCTAACCCCGTATCAGGGAATCCCGTTTATCGGGGACGT
>CALPUC020000110.1 GCA_943326655.2 Rhodoluna limnophila | reverse complement strand
TTGATCGAAGCGCGAACATCTTCAACTCCGAGCCCGGTAGCGATGAGTTCGGCGCGAGTGGCGAAGTCGATTCCGTAGAAACAAGGCCAGGTAATCGGCGGGCTGGAAATGCGAATGTGAATCTCGGCCGCCCCTGCCTCACGAAGCATTTGCACGAGAGCGCGCTGGGTGTTGCCGCGAACAATCGAGTCGTCAACGACGATGATTCGCTTACCGCGAATAACTTCCTTGAGCGGATTCAGCTTCAGACGAATACCGCGCTGGCGAATGGTTTGAGAAGGCTGAATGAAGGTTCGCCCTACGTAGGCATTTTTTACGAGCCCGTGACCAAACGGAATGCCTGATTCTTGAGAAAAACCAATTGCAGCTGGGGTTCCCGACTCCGGGGTTGGGATTACCAAGTCGGCTTTAACCGGGTATTCACGGGCCAACTGTCGACCCATCTCAACTCGAGCGTCATAAACGTTTTTGCCGTTGATAGTGGTGTCTGGGCGGGCCAGGTAAACGTACTCGAAAACACAGCCAGCTCTTTTGGTTTCGGCAAACCTCGACGAACGCAGGCCATTTTCGTCGATGGCAATAAGTTCACCCGGTTCAACCTCACGAACGAACGACGCTCCAACGATGTCGAGTGCGGCGGTTTCGGAAGCAACCACCCAACCGCGTTCAAGTCTTCCCAATACCAGCGGGCGAACACCCTGAGGGTCTCGAGCCGCATACATCGTGGTTTCGTCCATGAAGACCAGGCAAAATGCGCCCTTGACCTTTGGAAGAAGTTCAAGAGCGGTTGCCTCGAGAGTGTGGTCTAAATCGCCTGCCATCAGCGCGGTAAGAACTGCTGTGTCGGTGGTGTTACCGCCGGTAATCTCGTTGCTCTCCTGATCCGGGTAGCGCTCTTTCAAAAGCTCCAGAAGGTCGGAGGTGTTGGTGAGATTTCCATTGTGGGCCAGAGCGATGGTTCCGGCCGATGTGCGACCAAGAGTTGGCTGAGCATTTCTCCACGACGAAGCGCCGGTGGTTGAGTAGCGATTGTGCCCAACCGCGATGTGCCCAACCAGGCTCTCCAGTGCCGATTCAGAAAACACCTGAGAGACAAGACCCATGTCTTTATAGACCAAAATCTTTTTGCCATCAGAGGTGGCGATACCGGCCGACTCTTGGCCGCGGTGCTGAAGAGAGTAGAGGCCGAAGAAGGTTAGTTTGGCTACTTCTTCGCCTGGAGCCCAAACGCCAAAGACACCGCACTGGTCTTGAGGAAGAGCTTCGTCGGGTAGCAAATCGTGATTCAGAAGTCCGTCGCCACGAAGCATAGCTACCCTCGATTCGAAAAGTTTGCGGGGATTACTTCTCTAAGTTTAGCGGCTACGCTCGGCCACGGCAGTCTTCGCGCGCAGGCGCGAGATGCCGTCGATAATCAAAGCCAAGACGAGCCCGACCGCAGCACCGGCCGCTGAAAAATAGGTGAGAAGAAGGCCGAGAATCGAAGCGTTTCCCTGCGACGATTCGTCGATGTTTAGATAAACAATCACGGCTGCAATAAAGCCGAGGCTGGCGAATACCAACAGGAATGGCAAGTACTTGGGCGCCTTGCGGATGGTTACGGTTTCTTTTGGCATAACTCTATTGAACCATCAACGCCAGATCGGAAGTGCATCGGAGATATCGGCTCGGGTTCCCGAGGCCAAGACTTTGCCGCTCGCAACTAAATCACCCCAGGTAACCTCGCCAACCGCGAGCGCAAACCACTCGGCAGCTCCAAGTTCAACGGTGTTCGGAGGTGTGCCACGGCGATGGGTTAGCCCGTCGATGCATTGCACAGCTCCCAGCGGCGGCACCCGCACTTCAACCGATCTTCCGGGGCGAAGAAAACTAAGTTCTTCGAGCAGATAGCGAACCGCGGTTTTGAATTCGTTATCCGAATTCACTCGCTTGGACGAATCCGCGAGCACAGCCCGAACCGCGGCAATTCCATCGACCGGTTTGATTCTTCGCTGAGGCATGCCACCAGCCTAGCCAACTCGCTTAAACTTGACTTATGAAAATCCTTGTTCTCGGTTCGGGTGCTCGCGAGCACGCCATTGTGAAAGCTCTGGTTCGCACCGGCACCCACGCCGACCAGATTGTGGTGGCCCCCGGGAACGCTGGAATCGCGAACGACGTAACCTGCGACCCTAACCTGAACATGATGGACCCGATTGCGGTAACCGAATACGCCAAAAACAAGGGCTTCGACCTAGTTATCGTTGGGCCGGAAGCTCCGCTTATCGAAGGCGTTGCCGACCCTTTGCGAGCCGCCGGCATCGACGTGTTCGGCCCGAGCAAACTGGCAGCGCAACTTGAGGGATCAAAGGCTTTCGCAAAAGAAATCATGGCTGCCGCCGGCGTTCCAACCGGACGCGCCCGCGAGTGCACGAACCTCAACGAGGTTGAATCTGCAATTGATGATTTTGGTGCACCCTATGTGGTGAAGGCCGATGGTTTAGCGGCTGGCAAGGGCGTCATCGTGACCAACGACCGCGACGCCGCACTGGAACACGCGAAGAAGTTTTTGCACCTTGGCATCCTGGTGGAAGAGTTCCTCGACGGCGAAGAGGTTTCGCTGTTTTTCCTGGCCGACGGCAAGAATGTTTTGGCGCTGACTCCAGCTCAGGATTTCAAGCGCGCTTTTAACAACGACGAGGGGCCGAACACCGGTGGCATGGGTTCCTACACACCCCTTCCTTGGCTACCTAAAGGCTTCGTTGAAGAGGTGCGTGAAACCGTGGCATTACCAACCGTGAGAGAGCTTGCCAAGATTGGTGCCCCATTCGTTGGCCTGCTCTACTGCGGCCTCATTGTTACCAAAGCCGGCATCCGCGTGATCGAGTTCAACGCTCGTTTCGGAGACCCTGAAACCCAGGTTGTTTTACGGAGACTGATTACTCCACTGGCAGGCCTGTTGCACAAAGCAGCCTCAGGCCACCTTGAAGCAGCTCCTGAGCCAGAGTTCAGCAATCACGTGGCCGTGGCCGTGGTGGTTGCCAGCGAGGGCTACCCAGATTCCAGCGCTCCAGACCGCGAACTGAGTGGCATTGCCGAGGCCGAGAGCGTGGAAGGTGTGGAGGTCTGCGTGGCCGCCGCCCAAAACGTGAATGGAAAACTCATCGCCAATGGTGGTCGCGTGCTGAGCGTTGTGGCACTGGGTAAAGACTTCAAGCACGCTCGCAAACACGCTTACGAGGCAGTGGCCCAGATCAGGTTGGAAGGTTCGCACTTCCGCACCGACATCGCCGCGAAGGTAGCCCATGACTAACGAAATCGCCGGCTGGCATCACGTCTACTCGGGCAAGGTCCGAGACCTCTACGAGAGCAACGACCCAAAACTCAGCCACCTCATCCTGGTGGTCGCCTCCGACCGCGTGAGCGCGTTCGATCACGTTTTGGAACCTGCCATCCCTAACAAGGGAAAGCACCTCACCGCACTTACCAACTGGTGGTTCGAACGGCTTCCGGTTGAGAACCACGTGAGTAAAGAAGTGCCAGTGCCGGCAGAAGTGCAAGGACGCGCCACAGTTGCCAAGAAACTACAAATGTTTCCCATCGAATGCGTGGTGCGAGGTTACCTCTCCGGCTCAGGCTGGAAGGAATACCAGGACAAGGGCGAAATCTGCGGGGTGGAACTACCGGAAGGTCTAACGTTTGGCGGAAAACTTCCACGGCCGATCTTTACCCCAGCCTTCAAAGCGGACCTCGGCGAACACGACGAAAACATCAGCTTCGAGAAGGTCGTGGAAATCATCGGCCTCGAAAACGCCGAGCGGCTTCGCGCGCTCTCGCTTGAGATTTTCACCAAGGCTTCCGAATTGGCCGAGAGAGCCGGGCTCATCCTGGCTGACACCAAGTTCGAATTCGGAATAGACCCGGCTACCGGTCACACGGTGCTGGGAGACGAAGTTCTAACGCCGGATTCATCGCGGTTTTGGTCTAAGGCCGCCTGGGAGCGCGGAGAGCGCAAAGACTCTTTTGATAAACAGATTGTTCGAAATTGGCTCGCCCAAAACTGGGATCAAACCGGAGAACCGCCGGTTCTACCGCCAGAAATCGTTTCTCAAACTCAAAGTAAATACGCCGAGTTGGTAGAGCGACTAACTCAAGAAATCGCGTAGTTGG
>CALPUC020000109.1 GCA_943326655.2 Rhodoluna limnophila | reverse complement strand
TAAATCCGTCCAAAACAAATTAGATGCCAAGCTCAGTCGCGCTGAGGCTAAGGCAGCTAAGAGCGCTCTTCGCATCGCTCGAATGCTAGAAGTCGAGTCTTCGGTGGCCGCTGGCAAATCTGCTTCGTTTAGCTCAAGAATCGTCACCGGAATCAATCGTGAAACCTTCCGCAAGAATTTTGTCAGCACCGCGACCTTCTCAATTGCTGCGGGGCTATTCGCCGTGTTTTCTTTGCCGGCCTACGCATTTAGTCCGGAGGTTACCGCGTTGGCTGGTTTCACCGGAGAAGTAACCTACAAGGACAGCCAAGGTCTGACCGTTGGTGAAGTTAAATCACAAACCGTCACCTCACGTGCCGGTGCAAAAACGGTAAAGGCCGCCGACCTCAGGAGCACTATTCTGAGCGGCTATCGAAGTTGGGCTGGCCTGTCATCCAGGGATTATTTAAAGAATCCTCCTTATGATGAGATCACGGCGGGTCAGCTCACCAAAGTAGCCGCTAAGTACGTGGGTGTCCCTTACGTTTTTGGAGGCTCTACCCCGGCCGGCTTCGACTGCTCTGGCTACATTCTTTATGTTTATTCACAATTTGGTATTCCGCTGGCGCACTCGGTGAGCGCGCAGAGCCGTCGCGGCAAGCTTATTCGCTATAAGGACGCTCAGCCGGGAGACCTGGTGGTTTGGAACGATTACTCACACAACGGTATTTTTGCAGGAGGCTGGAACATGTTCCACGCTCCACAGCGCGGAGACTCAGTTAAGTTAGCGAAAATCTACGTGGGTCCCGAAAAGGTTCACTTCGTTCGTCTCTACAAGTAATCGTTTTCCAAATCGTTATTCGCGTTAAAGACGGATTTTCTTAGAAAACCCCTTACTCTAATATCAAGATTTCTGGTTAGGGGTTCAAATGGCGTTTCAACACCATCGGATACAACTTCAAGCCGATTTCGCGCGCTAACGCGTCACCAGTTTTGGTGGCGCGTTTTTTGTTAGGAGGGTTATGAGAACGCTGGTTCTAAACGCCGGCTACGAGCCACTAGGCGTGGTCTCCTTCAAACGCGCGCTCATTTTGGTTTTGAGTGAGAAAGCAACAATCTTGGCAGGATCGGAAGATCGTCAGATTCACAGTGCGAGAAGGTCTATGGCTTTACCATCGGTAATTTTGCTAAGCAGGTATGTGAGAATCCCCACTGCTAGAAAAATTCCAGTCACCAGGCGAGGAGTGCTTCGCCGAGACGGCTGGCGCTGTGCCTACTGCTCCAAAACAGCCAACACCATTGATCACGTTCAGCCAAAATCAAAAGGCGGAGGCGAGAGCTGGGATAACTTGGTGGCCTGTTGCCTCAAGTGCAACAACACCAAAGGTGACAAGACTTTGGGCGAGATTGGTTGGAATCTACAATTCCAACCCAAGATGCCAAGTGGGCCCCAGTGGCTCGTGCGTGGTGTCGATCGGGTTGAACCCGAATGGGACATGTTTCTGGGTCTTGCCGAAGCCGCCTAGTGCCCCCGAGAAGACTCGAACTTCCGCACAAGGTGTAGGAAACCTCTGCTCTATCCACTGAGCTACGGGGGCTGGCGCTTCATCCAAATATACCTTTTTGGCGGTTAGCCTAAGAGGGTGGACGAAAACTCTTATCTCTCGCGGATTAATTGGGACACATGGCTGCGCGAAATTCGCGATATCGGAAAAACAAACGGTTTAGTTAATTTCTCGGTAAATGAGTTTGGTCAAATTGACATCGACAGAGCTCACCCGGGCGGAGTAGCTCAATTCACATCAACCGGAACCGCTTTGCTGTCAAACATGGTTCGCGAACCCTTGGCTTTTTCAAAGGCACTAACCACTGCCCGACGCATTAAAAGTAAGAGTGTTTCACACCTAAAGAATTACGGAATTCACACCACCTACTTGGTCGGGGGTATGGCAAGTCTGGAGAAAGACGGCTTTGATCTCAACCTGCCACTTATTCTGTGGCCGCTGGAACTTATTCGAAAGACCGATGACTTTGAGCTAAAACGCACCGGTAACGCCTTTGTGAACCCTGCTTTAGTTGCAGCGATGTTTGACACTTACGGCGTACAAATTGAGAGCGGAAAGTTGCTGTCTCTCTTGGAAGGCGCCTCGGACCTTCTTCCCCTGGCCGTGATTGAGCACATTTCCTCTTTACTAGATGCTGGTGCCGGGGTCGAGTTTCGCCGAGGTTTGGTGATTGGAAATTTCGCCATCGAACCAACTTTGATGGAACTAGACATAAGGCCGGAGGGTAACCTCCTTCTTCGCCAACTCGCTGAGGTGGCAGAAATCCCTGAGATTCCTGCTGAACCTTTATCCGACCCAAGGCTGGTTGCCGATGCCGATGCAACGCAGAAACGCATTGTTGCCAGGGCTCTTCGCGGCGATAGCTTTGCCGTGGAAACTCTTCCAGGCACTGGTTACACGCAAACGGTGGTCAATCTACTCGCGGCTTTGGTTCACGATGGGAAGCGAGTTCTGGTTGTTACGCCGAGACGACAAACCATCAATGAACTCAGCGAACGCTTGGCGACTCTTAAACTCAACGGTCTACTGGTTCGAAGTTCAAACGTCTGGATGGATGTAATCGGAGCCATTTCTCGATATGAGAAGTCGCTGCCGGTTGATTTGGTCGAGTCTGGAGTAAACCGAGACGCGGCAGCCACCAATCTGGAAAATTATCTAGAGTCGCTCAAGCTAAAGAACGTGGCTATCGATCACTCACTGCTCGAGGTGCTTGATTCTTTGGCCAAGCTTTCGGCCATGCCGAACCCGCCGGAAACCACGGCACGAATTGGCATTGACGCTCTTCAGCGCTTTAGGTCGCGAAGCGAAGCCCTGGAATTGTTGGTTGCATGTGAATCAGCAGGACTGTTTCAACACGGGCCAAATGACAGCGCTTGGTTCGGGTCTAGATTCGAGACCGAGGAACAAGTCATCGAAATGATGGCTCTGAGCAAAGAACTTCACGAATCGGCTCTCCCAGCCTTAGAGCGGCAGTTAGCGGCACTCGTTGTTGAATCAAATTTCCGCAGTGCCAAATCTTTTGAGGAGTACGGAACGTACCTAAAACTTTGGGCGGGGGTTGCCGCCAGCCTGGATAGATTTGTGCCGGAGGTTTTTGACCGAGACATTACCGAACTTATCGAAGCAACCGGTCCGAGAAAATATGGCGGTGGAGCCTCCGGGTCGACCCGTCGTCGACTCAAGAAATTGGCCAAAGAATTCTTGCGAACCGGCATGTCGGTGAGCGATTTGAATCAGGCTCTAAAGGACATAAAAGAGCAGCGTGATCTGTGGATGCTATTCAGTAATGATGGCAATGCACCTCAGTCTATTTCTGGTTTCAGTGACGCAAACGTTGCCTACCGAAATGCCGTTGCCGATCTTTCGCGCATCCAAGCTCACCTGAGCGAGTCGATGTCTGAAACTTTTTTTGAACAGCCAGTTTCGGTTTTTCTGGAAACGATTGCCTCTCTGGCAACTCAGACCGGACCGCTTGAAAACCTCCTGGAGAGAAACAAGCTCAGAGAGCAACTCAATGCCGTCGGCCTCGAAACGGTTTACAAAGACTTCGCCCGGCTCCATATTTCGGCAGAGCAATTGCCAGCAAATTTTGACTTGGTCTGGTGGCAATCGGCTTTTGAGCTGTTACTTGAGCTAGAACCGAACCTAGCCTCCAACGGTTCCAAGCAGGTATCTGAACTGGAGCACCGGTTCATAGCGGCTGACACGGAGCACATTCAACTCGGGGTTGCTGCCTTCAACCAGCTGCAGGCTCACCATTGGCAAGAAACCATCGAAGCGAATGCCACTGAGGGTGAAAGCCTCAGGGAGCTGTTGCGGTCGAGGACGGCCACATTCCGAGACCTTTTCACATCAAGTCAAAAGCTTTCCAGCATTCTCCTGGGCGCTGTTGCCGCATCGCCTTATGAGGTAGCAGCTGCACTTCCAAATAAGTATTCTTTCGATGCCGTTCTGGTTCTTGACGCCGCCGGTTCAACTATCGGGGAGAACCTGTCGGCGCTGATGCGTTCAGAGCAGGTAATCGCGTTTGGCGATAGTGCGATTGCTGCAGCAACTGGATTTGAACTTGAACCAAGTAATCAACCAATGGCTCCAGAAGAGGTGGGAGATTCG
>CALPUC020000108.1 GCA_943326655.2 Rhodoluna limnophila | reverse complement strand
GAGCGGCTCACTCTCACGGCAGCGGCAGCCGGTGTGACCAGCAGGCTCAACACGAGAAGGGCTCCGACCACCTGAATGCTGGCAGCGACAGCAAGCCCAAGAATCACCATGAACACAACCGAAAGTGAGCGGGTGGCTACTCCTCTGGCGGCAGCCACCTCAGCATCGACAGACGCGAAGGTGAGTGGGCGCCAGACAATAAGTAGCGCTACTACGACGATTGCCGCAATGACTGAAATAGAAACTAGTTGCGGGTCGTCGACCGCCACAATCTGCCCGGTGAGAAGGCCGAACTTATTGGATGCTCGGCCCTCGTAGAGAGAAAGTGCCAAGATACCGAGCCCCAAACCGAATGGCATTAGTACCGCGGTAATTGAGTTTCGCTCTTTGGCTTTGGCTCCCATAACGCCGATCAGGATTGCCGCCACGAGTGACCCAACCACCGATCCAAAGACCACGTTTCCGCCGATTAGCAAAGTGATTGATGCTCCGGCAAAGCTGAGCTCAGAAATTCCGTGCACGGCAAAAGACATGTCGCGGTTGATTACAAAAACACCCACGAGACCGCCCACAATCGCGAGCATTGCTCCCACGATTAGCGAGTTGGTAACCAGCGGCAGTAGCTGGTCGTAGTTGGAGAAGTCGAAAATCATGACCACTCCTCGTCGTGGTGATGATCGTGGTTGCCTTGAGCGCCGAGCACGAGAATTCGTCCCTGGTTTCTAACCACGTCTACGTGAGTTCCGTAGAGTTCGGTTAGCGTTTCCGACGTCAGCACTTCGTCCGGCGTTCCGATGCGGAACTTGCCGCCTGCTAAATAGAGCACGCGATCGACCATGTCGAGAATTGGGTTCACGTCGTGAGTCACAAACAGCACTGCGGCGTGATGCTCTTTGCTCTCGCGCTTGAGCAGCTCGGCCACAGAGGACTGCTGGTTGTAATCGAGTGCGCTGAGTGGTTCATCGGCCAAAATCAGATCCGGTTCCGAGATCACCGCCTGACCAACTCGAAACCGCTGAAGTTCGCCGCCCGACATTTCGCTGATCGGGTGATGTTGCAGCTCTTCCCCGCCGATTGCTTCGATGATGTGGTCGAACTGGGCACGTTCGGTTTTACTTCGCATTGAGAAACCGTATCGATGCCCGTTGAGCCCGAGCCAAAGTAGGTCTTTCCCGCGAATAGGCATGCTCGCCTCTGGCTGACGAGACTGTGGCACATAGCCAATTCGGCGTGAGCCGCGGCGAATTTTTTTGGAATTTAGCTCAATCGAGCCCGCGCTGAGAGGGAGTTGCCCGAGGATCGACTTTAGAAGTGACGACTTTCCGGAGCCGTTAGCTCCGAGCACGGCTATGAATTCGTTTTGCTTGACATCCAGATTTAGGTTTTCCCAAATAACTCGACCGTCAAGTTCGAGTCTGGCGTTTTTGATTTCGAGAACGGGTGAACTCATCGACTGATGACCGTCTTAATGGCGGCATCGAGCATTTCGAAGTAACCGCCGTCATATTCCAAGGTGTCTGGGTCTTGAATTAGCAATTCGCTAAAACCGAAAACCGGCATATCTGGATTGGCTGAAAGCAGTGTTTCGATTTGGGCGGTCTGCGTGCTGTTGTTCACGAAAATTGCTCCGACGCCGCCTCTCTTTATGAGATCGATTGCTTCTTTCATAACTGCAGGGGGAACGTCTCGATCTTCCTCAACAGCTTCACTAAATTCTTTAGAGGTGGCGTTTCTGAAACCAGCATCTTCAACTAGGTATTCAACCAGTGGTTCTGTTAGGAATACCGAGAGCTGCTCTACAGAAACATATGCGACCATCAACATCCGCTTGTTTTTCAATAGCTTCGCTCTACGGTCGGCCAACTTTGAACGGAAATCAGCAACACTGGCATCCACTTGGTCCGACTTGGATGCGTCGATGCTTTCAATCGCGGCACCAATCACAGCAGCAACATCGCCAACCTGGTTTACGTCGTACCAGATGTGTTCGTTGCGAGTTTCGTCGTCTCCGGATGCCACAAATGCATTCACGGTAATGGCTGGAGTTGGATCGGCGTCGACGGCCTGCTGAATGAAGTCGTCGTAGCCACCACCGTTCATGATCACGATGTCGGCGTTGTTGATGAGCAGCTGGTCGCGAGCGGTTAGCTCGTAGGAGTGGGGGTCTTGATTGGTGTTGTAGATTATCGCGTCCACGGTGGCGAGGTCTCCGGCCACGAGGTTAGCCACCGAACCCCAAACGTTGGTGCTGGCTACGATCTTGATGGCTCCAGAGCCAGCGCTCCAACGAATCGGCTCATCGGTAGAACAACCCGAGAAGGTTAGGGCAGCGGAAATGGCAATTGCAACAAGTTTGAAATTCTTCATACTCTAAAACTAGTGCTTATTGAGAATGATTGTCAATACTAGTTAGCTTTGCGATCTCTTCAGAGCGACGAAGCCTGCCGCGCTAAGCAACGCTCCCAATGAGAGTAGGAGAAGCAGGTTTGCCCCTGTGTTGGCCAAGTATTCTTCTTGGCCGCCATCATTGTTGACCCACGCTTCGGAACTATTCACGAGCTGGTAGGTTCCGTCGCCGGCACCAGAGTAAAGCATTGAGCCGTCAGGTTTCACCGCAATACCTTGATTGGCGAGACCGTTGAAGGAAGGGATTGACGAGGCAACATTTGCAGTTAGGTCTACATCAAAAACATTCTCGGATTTCGAGGAAAGTTCGTAAACCTTTCCCTGGCCCCAGTCGCTGAAATAGACACGGCCATCATCGTCGGTGTCAACTCCACAAGGATTTAAAACACCAGCGCCGTCGGTCAACAAAGCAAACTCTGAGTTAGTTACCGCATGGCCAAAGAGAGGTGAGTCGCCGGCGGTTAGAACATAGACACCAGCACCAGGCCCGAACATCGCTGTGACAAACAGGTTGCCGTCATTGTCGAAAGCAACATCTGCGAGGAAGTTGCCGGCAGTTGCGAAAGGCTGGCTCTGAATCAAAGTCGCGGGGGTGTTCACAGGGTAAAGGTTGCCAAAAATACTCGCTGTTCGAGGCAGAACATAAATCAGTCCGTTACCTTCTCCTGCTGAGAAAAGATTTCCAAATGAATCAAATGCGATTGCTCCATTGGCATTGGGTATGGTGGCAACTTCGACGAAGGTGTTTACCTGGCCTGCGGTTATTGCTGTGCCAAACAGGTTCACCGCAGTGCTCGATATAGCCCAAACCTTGCCAGAAAACTCGGTGTAGAACAAAGCGCCGGAAATAGGGTCGATCGCTACACCCTTAGGCGCTGCAGAACCGGCTGGCAGTGTGAAAGTTGACTCAACGCTCCCGGCAAAAGAACTTCCGAATAGAGAGACTGTTCCGGATCCATTAGGGTAAACAACAAGTCTCGAGCCAGTGCCGTCGGCAATAAACACGTTTCCGGCCGTATCTAGAAAAATGCCGACTGGATAATTCGACGTAGAAATCTTGGTGGCGGTGTTTGCTGCCATCGCCGCGTTCGGAGCCATTACTAGAAAGATTGCCGCCAGAGCGGAGACAACACCCTTAATCAAACTTTTCTGTTTCATTTGCCGCCCTGCCGCTCGTTGGATATTTAATCTAAAAGTAGTGCAGGTTCCTCGATAACCGAGGCGACATCCTGAACGAAACGCGAAGCAACGTCGCCGTCGACAACGCGGTGATCGAAGGTGGCGCCGATGGTTGTTACCTGGCGAACCTGGATCTCGTTATTGACTACCCAAGGCTTAGGGCGAATTGAGCCTAGGGCCACGATGGCAACTTCGCCTGGGTTCAGGATTGGGGTTCCGGTGTCAACACCGAAGACACCGATGTTGGTGATGGTGATGGTTCCATCCTTCATGTCCGCCGGGGTGGTCTTGCCTTCGCGGGCGGTAGCTGCCAATTGCTCGATTGCCTGAGCGAGCTCGAGCATCGACATTTGGTCAGCGTCCTTGATATTTGGAACGATTAGGCCTCGAGGTGTCGCCGCTGCGATACCGAAGTTCACGAAGTTGTGAACGATGATTTCTTCGGCGGTGAAGGTTGCATTGACCATCGGGTTGCGGCGAACCGCCCACATCATGGCTTTCGCCATGATCAACAGCGGGGTTACCTTGGTTCCGGCGAAGTCGGTTGAAACCTTGAGGCGCTTCACGTATTCCATGGTTCGGGTGGCATCG
>CALPUC020000107.1 GCA_943326655.2 Rhodoluna limnophila | reverse complement strand
TGATATCGCTCGTTACCGTAAGCGGTATGTGCTTGCTTCTACTAGAGCTGTGGATTCCCGCAGTTATCGTGATTGGAATTGGCCAGGCAACCAGTTTCCCGCTGGGTTTAAGTTTGATTTCCACTCGCGCGGGAAACCAGCGACTAACCACAATGCTTTCGAGCCTGTCGCAGGGAATTGGTTATCTAATTGCAGCTGCTGGAACATTTCTGTTTGGCTGGGTTGCCACGGTTACGGGTAACTGGCACCTCAGCGTATGGGGTCTCATTGTGCTTACGCTTATCCAGGCGTTGGCAGCCTGGTTTGCCGGCTCTCCAAAAATCATTAAATAAGTAATCCCGCCAAACTGTGTTTGACGGGATTACTGACGTTTGGTTTAGAGAGAAGAAACCTTCTTGGCGATAGCCGACTTGCGGTTGGCTGCCTGGTTCTTGTGCAGAACACCCTTTGATACAGCCTTGTCGATCTTGCGACCAGCGGTGCGTAGGGCGGTTTCTGCTGCTGCTTTGTCTCCAGCGGTTGCTGCGTCGCGAACTGCACGAATTGCGGTCTTTACTTCGCTCTTCACTGCTTTGTTACGCTCGGTAGCCTTGGCGTTGGTGCCAATACGCTTGATTTGCGATTTAATGTTTGCCATGTTTCACTTTCAAAAAGTTTGATTTGGATTTCGCTTCGAATGGAGACACTCATCCGTAACAGATAACAAGCCTAACAGGGGTTAGGGCACAGGGGCAACCATTTGTGCGAGAATGTAAGGGTTGCCTTCGCAACCATTCGTAACATCACAAGAGGTTAATTTTGTCGCCACGTGCTAAGAACAGGCTTGAGCCGGCAAAAACCAATCCCGAATTCATTCGAAACTTCTGCATCATTGCCCACATCGACCACGGTAAATCAACTTTGGCCGACCGCATGCTGCAACTAACCGGAATCGTTGACGATCGCTCGATGCGGGCTCAATACCTAGACCGCATGGACATCGAGCGCGAGCGAGGTATCACGATCAAATCCCAAGCAGTTCGTATGCCTTGGGAGCTCGAGGGTCAGACCTACGCATTGAACATGATTGACACCCCTGGTCACGTTGACTTCACCTATGAAGTTTCAAGATCGCTTGCTGCCTGCGAGGGAGCGGTGCTCCTAGTCGATGCCGCGCAGGGGATTGAAGCACAAACCCTGGCGAATCTCTACCTGGCCATGGAAAACGATCTCGAGATCATCCCCGTTCTAAACAAAATAGACCTGCCGGCAGCGCAGCCAGAAAAATACGCCGAAGAGCTCGCAAACCTAATCGGCGGTGACCCAGAGGATTGCCTTCGAGTCTCTGGAAAAACAGGCATTGGCGTTGATGCTCTGCTTGACAAGATCATCAGAACCGTTCCGAATCCCATTGGTGATCCGAATGCCCCAGCTAGGGCCATGATTTTTGACTCGGTTTACGACTCCTACCGAGGCGTTGTTACTTATGTTCGTATGATCGACGGCCATTTGGCACCGCGCGAGCGCATTCAAATGATGTCTACCAGAGCAGTTCATGAGGCGCTTGAAATTGGTGTTTCTTCTCCTGAGCCAGAGGTAACCAAGGGTCTTGGTGTTGGTGAAGTTGGTTACCTAATCACCGGTGTTAAAGACGTTCGCCAGTCGAAGGTCGGAGACACTGTCACGACCGTGGCAAACCCGGCCAAAGAGGCGCTCAAAGGGTATTCAGAACCCCTTCCGATGGTGTTCTCCGGCATCTACCCAATCGATGGTTCGGACTATCCAAACCTTCGGGACGCTTTAGATAAATTAAAGCTTTCTGATGCCGCTTTGGTATACGAGCCGGAAACATCGGTGGCTCTCGGATTCGGTTTCCGTTGCGGATTTTTGGGCCTTTTGCACCTCGAGATTGTGACTGAGCGACTAGAACGCGAATTTGGTCTAGACCTCATTGCCACGGCCCCATCGGTGGTTTACGAGGTAACCATGGACGATGGCCGCGAAATCACTGTTACCAACCCCTCAGAGTTTCCGACCGGCAAGGTAAAGAAGGTTCTGGAGCCGATGGTTCGGGCCACGATTCTCGCCCCGAAAGACTATGTTGGCGTGATTATGGAATTGTGCCAAGGTCGACGCGGCACGATGATAGACATGCAGTATCTGGGTGAGGACCGCGTGCAGCTTCGCTACACACTACCTCTGGCGGAAATCGTGTTCGACTTCTTCGACCACCTAAAGAGTAAAACCCAAGGGTACGGATCGCTCGACTACGAAGAGGTTGGTTTGGCGGAAGGGGATCTGGTCAAAGTCGACATTTTGTTGCAGGGAGACCAGGTCGACGCCTTCAGTGCCATTGTTCACCGCGACAAAGCTTATGCCTACGGTGTTCTAATGACCGGAAAATTGCGCGAGCTAATTCCACGCCAACAATTTGAGGTGCCGATTCAGGCGGCAGTTGGCGCTCGAATCATTGCTCGTGAATCCATCCGTGCGATGCGCAAAGATGTTCTGGCCAAGTGTTACGGCGGCGACATCTCTCGAAAGCGTAAGTTGCTTGAAAAGCAAAAAGAGGGAAAAAAGCGCATGAAGATGGTTGGTCGCGTTGAAGTACCGCAAGAGGCATTCATCGCCGCGCTTTCTAACGGCGACGAGAAAAAGGCCGACAAGAAGATTCGCTAGTGGCTACCTTCCACGCCTACGTTCACGTTCCCTTCTGCCGGGTCCGCTGCGGCTATTGCGACTTCAATACCTACACCGCAACTGAACTAAACGGTTACCCGCAAACCGCATTTCTAAGCCACCTAAGAACGGAAATCGCCCTCTCGCTGGAACAAGTAGGTCGGCGCGAACTAAAAACGGTTTTTTTCGGCGGGGGAACCCCAACCCTGCTTCCCGCATCGGAATTGGTCGAGGCGTTATCGGTCTTGGTGGACAGCTTTGGTTTGGCGGCTGGTGCAGAAATCACCACCGAGGCAAACCCAGACACGGTAGATGAGAAGTATCTTCGCGAACTTCGCCAGGGGGGGTTCAACCGAATTTCATTTGGAATGCAATCGGCCGTGCCGGAGGTTCTGGCAACCTTGGAGCGAACCCATGACCCCGATTCGGTGGCAAGAAATGTCTTCTTAGCGAAGAATCAAGGTTTCAAGACTTCGGTTGATCTTATTTACGGTGCACCCGGCGAGACGATGGACCAATGGAAGCTCTCGGTCGAGGTCGCCTTGGCGATGGAACCAGACCATATTTCCGCCTACGCGCTTATTGTTGAGCCGGGAACCAAACTTGCCAGGCAGATTAGCGCGGGCGAAAAACCGCTCCCAGACGAAGATTTACAGGCCGATAAGTATGAATGGCTTGAATCGAGATTAGAACGCGAAGGCTTTCACTGGTACGAACTGAGCAATTGGTCGAAAATAGCCGAGGGTAATTCGGGCCACAACATGGCCTATTGGCGAGGTCAAGACTGGTGGGGTTTTGGGCCGGGCGCTAACAGCCATGTGGCGGGTCGTCGCTGGTCTAACGTGAAACACCCCTCGAATTACGCGCAATTACTGGTGGATGGTTCCATACCGAGCGTTGATATCGAACTTTTAACCGAAACCCAGCAACTTGAAGAGCGAGCAATGCTAGGGCTTCGGTTACGAGAAGGATTAGATCTCGATGTGGTGAAAAAGCTGAACCCTCAATGTGCTCGGCCGGTATCCGAAATGGTTGCCGAGCAGCTCATCGACGGCAGGGCAGCGCTTCAGGGCAGGGTGGTGCTTACTCTTAGGGGCCGACTCTTGGCCGACCTGGTATTGCGCAAGATCCTAGGACTTTAGAGCGAATCTTCGGTAATATTGGCACTCAAGCAGGTTGAGTGCTAACAGGAGGTGCCGATGATATCCGAGAGAAGTTTCGAAGTGTTGCGCGCCATTGTCCAAGATTATGTAAGCACGCGAGAACCGGTCGGTTCGAAAGCGTTGCTCGAGCGGCACGGCTTTGGTGTTTCCTCCGCCACCATCCGAAACGACATGTCAATTCTTGAAGAAGAAGGGCTAATTCACGCCCCTCACACCTCGGCCGGGAGAGTTCCAACCGACAGCGGTTATCGATTGTTCGTAGACCGTTTGAACGATTTGAAGCAACTGAGCACTGCCGAACGGCACGCTATGGAAACTCTTTTGGAGTCGAGCGTCGATCTCGACGAGGTCCTAGGTCGAAGCGTTCGGTTGCTTTCGCAGCTCACCAAT
>CALPUC020000106.1 GCA_943326655.2 Rhodoluna limnophila | reverse complement strand
GGGTGTTCCTAGCCGCTTGGGTTACCTACTTGACCTAGCTCCAAAAGACCTAGACAAGATCATCTACTTCGCTGCGTACCGCGTTATGGAACGTTTCGAAGATGAGCTAGCTCAGAACGCTTCGCTAGACCGCGAAGACTACCTGGGTCGTATCGTTTCGATGCTCGACGACCGTGAAGCAGAGCTTCGCGAAGCCGCCGGCGACGAAATCGCTGCACTCGAGGCCGAGGGCTACCGTATGCAGACCGCTGCTCACTTCTGGGACGCTCCAGAGTGGGTACTTTCTGACATGTACAAGAGCATCGACCAGTTGGTTACCGCTGAGGCTAAAGACCCAGAAGGTTTCTTCAACCAGAAGCCTCTAGAGGCTCCTTCGGTTAAGGCAATCCGCGACCTGCAGGCTGCTTTCAAGAAGAAGACCGACAAGATTGTTCGTGAATACGGTCGTCGTGAACGCCGCGAGAGCCTACAGCGCGAGCAGTTGGCTTGGCGCATGCACCTCACCGCCAAGGCCGGAACGCTCATTCAGTACGATGACATCTTCGACCTATTCCACTACTACTACGGTGACTACTTCAACGTGCAGATCGGTGCTGAAGCCATCAAGCAGATGCTTCAGAACTTCAAGCTTGAAGAAGTACGCGACGAGTTGAAGGAACTGATCAACAACTCGAAGGGCACCAAGCAGACCTACGCAATCAAGCGTCTAAAGGTGGTTAGCTCGTTTATCGAGTCGAACACCTCGCCAGTTGCCATGGTTCTTGACGTTCTTCCAGTGCTACCTCCAGAAATTCGTCCGATGGTTCAGCTAGACGGTGGCCGCTTCGCGACCTCCGACCTAAACGACCTATACCGTCGTGTGATCAACCGCAACAACCGTCTACTCAAGTTCCAGGAGCTAGACACCGTGCCTCGCACAATCATCAACAACGAGAAGCGCATGCTTCAAGAAGCTGTTGACGCATTGTTCGACAACGGTCGTCGTGGTCGCCCAGTAACCGGTACCGGTAACCGTGCCCTGAAATCGCTCAGCGATCTTCTAAAGGGTAAGCAGGGTCGTTTCCGCCAGAACCTTCTAGGTAAGCGCGTTGACTACTCGGGTCGTTCGGTAATCGTTGTTGGTCCACAGTTGAAGCTGCACCAGTGTGGTCTTCCAAAGCTGATGGCCCTCGAACTGTTCAAGCCTTTCGTAATGAAGCGCCTAGAAGAGCAGGGTTACGCCCAGAACATCAAGGCTGCCAAGAAGATGGTTGAGCGTTCACGCGCAGCTGTTTGGGAAGTTCTTGAAGAAGTTATCCGCGAGCGTCCGGTTCTACTAAACCGTGCACCAACTCTGCACCGTTTGGGTATCCAGGCATTCGAGCCGGTACTGGTTGAAGGTAAGGCTATCCAGCTTCACCCGCTAGTTTGTACCGCGTTCAACGCCGACTTCGACGGCGACCAGATGGCTGTTCACGTGCCACTATCTCAGGAAGCTCAGGCTGAAGCCCGCGTTCTGATGTTGGCATCGAACAACATCTTGAAGCCTTCAGACGGTCGTCCGGTTGCTACCCCAACCCAGGACATGATCATCGGTCTTTACCACCTAACCAGCGTGAAGGAAGGTGCTCTCGGTGAGGGCAAGGCCTTCGGTTCGACCGCTGAGGCGCAGATGGCTCTCGACTCGAAGGCAATCGACCTTCAGGCCAAGATCCGTATCCGCCTAGATGGTGAACTTCGCGAAACCACCTTCGGACGCGCGCTATTCAACGAAACCCTGCCAGCAGGATTCCGTTACGTTGAGCAGCAGGTCGGCAAGAAGGAGATCAGCCAGATCGTTACCGAACTGGTTGAGCGTCGCAACTCACGCGTTGAGGTAGCTCAGACTCTAGACCGCATCAAGGATGCCGGTTTCTACTGGGCCACTCGCTCGGGTGTTTCGATGTCGATTTCAGACGCGAACTTCGACAACAAGCAGTTCCACAAGGACCGCGCCGACATCATCGCCGATGGTGAGAAGTCGCACGCCAAGATTCAGGACGACTTCGAACTCGGTAAGAAGACCGAAGTTGAGCGTCGTGACGCACTTGGAACCCTATGGAACAAGCACACCATCGAGATTGAAGCGCTTCTAAAGAAGTCGATCCCAGAAGACAACGCCATCTACAAGATGGTTACCTCTGGTGCTCGTGGTAACTGGATCCAGATTCGTTCGATCATGGGTATGCGTGGGCCAGTGGCCACCGCTTCCGGTGACTTCGCACCGATGCCGGTTAAGGGAAACTACCTCGTGGGTCTAACCGCCAACGAATACTTCATTAACGCAACCGGTGCTCGTAAGGGTAACGCCGATACCGCTATGAAGACTGCTGCTGCGGGTTACCTAACCCGTCGTCTAGTCGACGTAGCCCAAGACGTTATCGTTCGCGAACCAGACTGTGGTACCGAGCGTGGCCTTGACAAAGAAATCAAGGAATACGATGCCGATACCGACACCTTCAAGTGGAACAAAAACGTTCTAGAGCTTTCGGTTCTTCACCGTGTTCTAGCCGAGCCAATCATGAACGGCAAAGACGTTCTGGCTAAGGCTGGTCAAGTGGTTAATCAGGCTCTACTGAATGCAATCCAGTCGGAAGACGCCAACAAGTCTTCGGTTGATTCGGTTGTAATTCGTTCAGTTCTAACCTGTAACGCACTGCACGGTGTTTGTGCCGCATGTTACGGAACCTCGCTAGCAACTGGTGATGCAGTTGAGCTTGGTGAAGCCATCGGTATTATCGCTGCCCAGTCGATCGGTGAGCCAGGAACGCAGCTAACCATGCGTACCTTCCACACCGGTGGTGCTTCTGACAAGCAGAAGAAGCAGGTTATTAAGAAGCGTATCGGTGGTGTGGAAATGCGTATTGAACGCGCTATTTCTTACGACATCACCCAGGGCCTAACCGGTGTTACAGACCTTCTCGAAGCTCGTATCGGATGGAACCGTCAGGGCAAGGTTGCCGTAATGGCATTCTGGCCTGGTGTGGTTGACGTTCGTGAGGTTGAGACCAAGGGAACCACTAAGAAGTACGAGATCCGAGTTGTACCTCAGGGCGAGAAGGCTTTGGCAGACGCCAAGGACCTAGCAACCCGTTACAGCTTCTCGCGTACCACTTCGAAGACCTTCAAGAAGCTAGATCCAGAGCTGCCAATCACCACTATCTCCGACCTAAACGACCTAGTCGTTGAGGTTGGCCAGGCAGTGGAGACCGGTGACTACCTAGTAGACGGAACCCCAATCCCACACGAGGTTCTCTCGACCAAGGGACGCAAGGCTGCCGCTCAGGAAATCATCAACGGTGTTCAGGCAATCTACGGTGCTCAGGGTGTAGAACTACACGACAAGCACCTCGAGGTTATCGTTCGTCAGATGCTTGGAAAGGTCACCGTTGTAGACGGCGGCGCAACCAAGATGCTTCCTGGTGAAATCATCGACCGTAACGCGTTTGCCGCCAACAACCGTCTGGTAGTTGCAGATGGCCTAAAGCCTGCCTCGGCTCGTGAAGAAGTTATGGGTATGACCCGTGCTTCACTAGCAGCTCAGTCATGGCTATCGGCAGCATCGTTCCAGGAGACCACCCGAGTTCTAACTCAGGCAGCTCTTGACCGTCGTACCGACCCACTGGTTGGTCTGAAGGAGAACGTCATCATCGGAAAGCTCATCCCTGCTGGAACCGGACTCAAGGGTTACCGCAACATCAAGGTTGAAGCGACCGAAGAAGCTAAGAACGAGATGTATCCAAACCGTATCTGGGCAGCCCCTGTTCAGAACGACGAGGTAGATCTGTCATCGTTTGGAACCACCGGCCTAGCGTTTACCTCGATCGAAGAATTCGATCAGGCAGGCGATTCGGCTACCGAATAACAAATTCCATTTGACCCACCGGAGTATCTTCGGTAAAGTTAGTGGCTGATGTGCTTTTCGAGCACGGACGCCCTAAACCGAGGAAACTTCCGGTGGGCCAGCAAAATAAACCTTCCGGGGATGTTCCACGGAAATAACAAGGAGTAGTAGTGCCAACAATTCAGCAGTTGGTCCGCAAGGGTCGGTCGGCTAAAGTCACCAAGACTAAAACCCCAGCGCTTAAGGCCAGTCCTCAGCGCCGTGGCGTTTGCACCCGTGTGTACACCACCACCCCGAAGAAGCCGAACTCGGCCCTTCGTAAGGTAGCCCGTGTCAAGCTTTCAAACGGC
>CALPUC020000105.1 GCA_943326655.2 Rhodoluna limnophila | reverse complement strand
TAGAGGGGAATTTAGGAAAATTCCAAGAAGTTCTCGGTTTGAATTAGAGCACTCGCGGATCCACCGGGACGATGCCGAAAGCGGCCAGTTCGGATGCTCCGCCGTCAAACGCGGTCAAAACCCAGATTCCTTTTTCATGAACGGCAACGCTGTGCTCCCAGTGAGAAGCTGGTGAGCCGTCTTTCGTAGCCACGGTCCAGCCGTCGCCGAGCACTTTGGTTGCCTTTGAGCCAGCGGTAACCATCGGCTCAATTGCCACGCAAAGACCTGGAACCACCTTTGGGCCTGAGGTGCGAGAGGCGAAGTTGTAGACTGGTGGGTCTTCGTGCATCGAGCGGCCGATGCCGTGGCCAACGTAATCTTCGAGGATTCCGTAGTTCCCTTGGGAAAGAACGTGTTTCTGGATGGCTGCGCCCACCTCATTCAGGTGTTTGGCTTTGGCAAGTGCTGCGATGCCAGCCCAGAGTGAGCCTTCGGTAACCGCGCTCAGCTTGTTTCGAATTTCAGCCTTTTTGGCATCGCCTCCGGGTAGCACAATCGTCATGGCGCTGTCGCCGTTCCAGCCATCGGCGGTTTCGGCTCCGCAGTCGATGGAGATGATGTCGCCGGCTTCAAAGACTCGGTCTTTGGAAGGGATGCCGTGAACCACTTCGTCGTTGATGCTCACGCAGATGGTGTGGCTGTAGCCGGGAACCAGTTTGAAATTCGAGTGGGCGCCGAGTCTCACGATTTCGGCTTCGGCAATCGCGTCAATGTCGAGCGAGGTCATGCCAACCTTGATGTTGTCTCGAATTGCCTTGAGAGCGGCTGCGGTGATTTCGCCGGCTTCGCACATGCGAATGATCTGGTCGTTAGTTTTTAGGGTGTATTCGTCGCGGGCCATTGGAAGCCTTAGGCTTCGATGCCGCGAGAAGCGAGTGCTTCAAGAATGCGGGCTGTTACTTCTTGAACAGCGCCAAGGCCATCAACTTCAACTACCAGCTGGCGGTTCGTGAAAACTTCGATGAGTGGCGCGGTCTGATCGGCGTAGACGTCTAGACGGTGACGAATAACGTCTTCGGTGTCGTCGGTGCGACCCTGCTCAATCGCGCGGTTTAGCAGGCGACGAACAATTTCATCGATGTCGGCGCGCAACAAAACCACTGCGTCCAGGCTTTCGCCGTCGTCGGCCAAAATTCGGTCTAGTTCACCAACCTGGTCGGAAGTTCTCGGGTAGCCATCGAGAAGAAAGCCCTCTTTGGCGTCGTCCCAGGCGAGGCGATCGCGAACAAGGGCGTTGGTTAGAGAATCTGGAACGTATTCGCCACGGTCCATGAACGCTTTGGCTTGTTTGCCAAGGTCGGTTTCATTCTTGACGTTTTCACGGAAGATGTCACCGGTGGAGATAGCGGGGATGTTAAATGCTTCTGCCAGCTTGGCCGCTTGGGTGCCTTTTCCGGCGCCCGGTGGGCCAATTAGGAGGAGGCGGGTCACTTGAGGAGGCCCTCGTAGTTACGCTCCTGCATCTGAGCGTTGATCTGCTTCACCGACTCAAGACCCACACCAACAATAATCAGAATCGAGGTACCGCCGAACGGGAAGTTCTGGCTGGTTCCAAGAAGGCTGAATGCGATTAGTGGAATCAAAGCGATAAGGCCTAGATAGATAGCTCCCGGAAGAGTGATGCGGCTAAGAACATACTCGAGGAATTCGGTGGTCGGGCGACCGGCGCGAATACCTGGGATGAACCCACCGTACTGCTTCATGTTGTCGCTAACCTCTTGCGGGTTGAACGTAATGGCAACGTAGAAGTAGGTGAAACCGAGAATTAGAAGGAAGTACATCAGCATGTAAAGCGGGTGGTCGCCCTGGGTGAGGTACTGGGAGACCCAGGTTACCCACGGAGCAACTTGGCCCTTAGCGTCTGGCTGGTTGAACTGAGCAATCAGGGCAGGAAGGTAGAGCAAGCTGGACGCGAAGATAACAGGAACCACACCGGCCATGTTTACCTTGATCGGAATGTAGGTGCTCTGACCGCCATACTCACGACGTCCAACCATACGTTTGGCGTATTGAACCGGAATTCGTCGTTGGGATTGTTCGACAAGGATGACCAGGCCAACAATCACCACACCGATACCGATAACTGCGAGAGCTAGTTCTTCACCCTTGTTCCAAACCTGAACAATCGAGCTTGGGAAGCTTGAAGCGATCGAGGTGAAGATAAGTAGCGACATACCGTTACCGATACCGCGCTCGGTGATAAGTTCACCCATCCACATGATCAGACCGGTACCTGCGGTCATGGTGATAACCATTAGCAAGATTGCGAAAGCGTTCTGTTCTTCAAGAAGAGCAACGTTGGCACAGGCCGAACCGAACATCTGGCCTGGGGCACGAGCAACCGAAACCAAAGTGGTCGACTGCAAGATTGCTAGGGCAATGGTTAGGTAACGGGTGTACTGGGTTAGCTTGGCCTGTCCGGTTTGGCCCTCTTTGTGAAGAGTTTCAAAGCGCGGGATAACAACGCGTAGCAACTGGGTGATGATCGAAGCCGTGATGTACGGCATGATTCCCAGAGCGAAGATGGATAGCTGAAGTAGCGCACCACCGGAGAACAGGTTAACCAACTGGTAAAGCTGGCTTGGCCCGGCCCCGTCAGCGCTTGAAGCCGCCGCATTAACAGAGGTCAAACACTGCTGGACCGCGGCAAAGTCAACGTTAGGGGAAGGAATGAACGAGCCCAAACGGTAAACCGCGATAATGGCTAGCGTGAACAGTAACTTGTTACGCAGATCCGCAGTGCGGAATGCGCGAATAATTGCACTGAACAACGTAGTCCTCCTGAACTAAGTGGTAACTACTTGGCTACAGAGCCGCCGGCTGCGACAATCTTTGCCTCAGCAGAAGCCGAAACCTTGTCTACCTTGACAGATAGTTTAACCGTTAGGTCGCCATCGCCAAGAACCTTAACCAGGTGTCCGGCGCGAACCGCACCCTTCGATGCAAGATCCAAAGCGGTGACTTCGCCACCCTTAGGGTAAAGCTCTTCCAAAGCCGACAGGTTTACAACCTGGTACTCGGTGCGGAATGGGTTCTTGAAACCACGAAGCTTAGGGGTGCGCATAACTAGACGAACACCACCACCTTCGAAGCCCGGACGAACCTGGTAACGAGCCTTGGTACCCTTGGTGCCTCGACCCGAAGTCTTACCCTTCGAACCTTCACCACGACCCACACGAGTGCGAACCTTCTTCGAGCCGTCTGCCGGACGAAGGTGGTGCAGCTTCAGAATGTTGCTCTTCTCGGCTGGTTCAGCAGCCTTCTTAGCAGCAGGCTTTGCAGCGGCCTTTGGGGCAGCAGCCTTAGCTTCGGTTGCCTTTACTTCGGCGGCTGGCTTAGCAGCAGCTTTCGGTGCAGCAGCCTTTGCGGCTGGCTTCTTCTCAGCAGCCGGCTTTGCGGCTGGCTTAGCAGCAGGTTTTGCGGCGGCCTTTGGGGCAGCAGCTTTTGGAGCAGCCTTAGCTGCTGGCTTCTTTTCTTCAGCCATTAGTCGATCTCCTCAACTTTTACGAGGTGTGCAACGGTGTTAACCATGCCGCGAACAACCAGGTTGTCCTCTTTGACTACGAAGTCGCGGATGCGCTTCAGTCCGAGGCTGCGAACGGTGTCGCGCTGGTTCGGCTTGCCACCGATTGTACTTTTGATTTGGGTTATCTTTAGACGCTTAGCCATTAGACACCTGCCTTGCTCTGCTCAAGAAGTAGACCCTTAGGGGCTACCTCTTCAACGGTTAGACCACGGCGAGCAGCAACGTCTTGAGGGTTCTCAAGCTGCTTTAGAGCAGCCACTGTGGCGTGAACGATGTTGATGGTGTTTGAAGAACCGAGCGACTTCGATAGAACGTCGTTGATTCCGGCACACTCTAGAACTGCGCGAACTGGACCACCGGCGATAACACCGGTACCTGCAGAAGCTGGACGTAGTAGAACTACACCGGCTGCTGCTTCACCCTGAACCGGGTGAGGAATGGTCTTGTTTACGCGAGGAACGCGGAAGAAAGCCTTCTTGGCTTCTTCTACACCCTTAGCGATAGCGGCTGGAACTTCTTTAGCCTTGCCGTAGCCAACACCAACCATGCCATCGCCGTCTCCGACAACAACCAGTGCGGTGAAGCTAAAGCGACGACCACCCTGAACCACCTTGGAAACGCGGTTGATAGTTACCACACGCTCCAGGAACTGGCTCTTGGTTTCTTCGCGGTCGCGACGCTCGTT
>CALPUC020000104.1 GCA_943326655.2 Rhodoluna limnophila | reverse complement strand
ATGGTCTCTGTGGTTCCAGGCGCTGGGAGTTTGCCCTTTTTAGTTAGGCGCTCCTGGCGGTCGTGCCATGCTTTTGAGCCCTCGGTTGGCATCCTGCGGATGACCACAAACTGCTGGCCCATGGTCCAGAAGTTGGAAGTTAGCCAGTAGAACATAACGCCTAGTGGGAAGCTGATTCCCGAGATGGCGAAGATGAAGGGGAAAACCCAGAGCATGATCTTTTGGGTCTGCATGTACTGGGTGTTCTGGACGTTTGCTGGGTTCTGGTTCTTAGCAATAATCTGCTTCTGGGTAATGAATTGGGTCGCAGTCATTACGACGATCATCACCGCGGCCAGAATCTGTACTTCCAAATCCTTAGTGGTTAGGAAGGTGTCGGCAAGTTTGGCTCCAAAGAACGTGGCGTTTGCGAATGAACTAACGAGTGCGTCTGTTAGAAATCCGCCGGAAATGTGTTTTCCGTGCTGAGCGTCCGACAGGACGAAAAACAAGCTTGTGAAGATCGGCATCTGAAGCAGTAGCGGTAGGCAAGAGCTCAACGGGTTTGACCCGGTTCGCTTGTAGATTTCCATCTGCTCTTGGGCCATCTTTTGACGCGACTCTTGGTCGGTCTTACCCTTGTACTTCTTCTGAAGTGCGGCGATTTCCGGCTGAGCTAGAACCATGTTTCGCTGGCTCTTGATTTGGCGCACAAAAAGCGGAATTAGGGCGGCTCGCACCACAAGCACCATACCCACGATGGAAAGAACCCAGGTTAGGCCGTCATCGGTTTTCAGTCCAAGAAAGGTGAAGACCGTGTGGAAAGAAACCAGGAGTAGTTCAACGACCCATTTGATTGGCCACAAAAAATCCATTGCTTTTTTACTTTCTATCTAGGAACAACAAAACCACTAGCTAAAACCATGAAGTGCCCTGAACCAGTTTTCACAGGCTCCACACCGCCAGCCGACCAAGGATTGCATCTAACTACTCTCCAAACCGTTAGAACTGATCCGAATACAACTCCACGCTGCTGGATCTGCCCTAGGCCGTAAGCCGAACAGGTTGGGTAGTACCTACAAACATCTCCGTAAAGCGGGGAAATAACCTTTCGGTATCCCAGCAGAAAGGCGATGAGCGCATTCCTGGGTGCTAGCCAGATGAACTCGATTAGTCGCCTTATCGAATTCACTTACTGAACGCAGCTTTCGCATTGTTCAGAACTTCTTGTTGAAGTCTATTCCAATTGAAGGAGCTGGCCTCGGGTAATGCCCTGATAACCAAGTTGTATCCTGCTGGCTGGGCGGAGTTTATTTCCCTGGCAACGGAACGAAGCCTTCTCTTGATCAGATTTCTTTTGACGGCTCCGCCAACAGCTTTGCTCACGATAAAACCAAAGCGGGCTTGAGTCTGAGACTCATCCCGCTGTAGGTAGAGAACGGTAGCTATGCCTGAAATCTTGATTCCGGTTTTCATAGCTTGCCGATAGTCGGCCCCGGATCTGATTCGGCTCTCGCGTGCGAGCACCGTCTTTGTTGGCTACGCCGAAAGTTCGACGCGACCCTTGCGACGACGGGCAGCCAAGATGGCGCGGCCGGCGCGAGTCTTCATACGTAGACGGAAACCGTGAGTCTTTGCACGACGACGGTTGTTCGGCTGGAAAGTACGCTTTGACATTGGTGATCACTCCAAAAATCTTTGTTTCGAATCATTGGTTAGTGTCGGGAACCCGACTGGTATTTTTGCACTCGGCTAGATTCGAAGCAGAGCAACCTATTAAACCTAAGGGTTCGAGGGGGGTTTGGTCAAGTTTTACAGCTTTAAAAATCTAAGTTTTTTTCCCAATACTTGTAATTCTCAAAAAATTAGGTCTGACACGCCGTCCCGATTTGCTTTAATCATTCAAGGTTGCTCAGAATTACTCTGGTGGATTCTGGGTTTATGAAAACCTATCCACAGCCAAGTCAAAGTTATCCACATGTTATACACAGGCTTAGCGATTGTGGATAACCTGTGAAGTGTCACTTATCGAAAGGGGTGTGCGTTGGACGACCTGCAAAAAACACAAAGCATTTGGCATGCCGCCCTGGACATCCTGAAAAGTGACCCGAGAATTACTCCCCCGATGCTTGGTTTTCTGGAACTTGCCGAGGCCAAGGGAATCATTAGTGAAACTCTCTACCTGGAAGTGCCCAACGATTTAGCTCGATCAATGTTGGACCAGCGGGTGCGTGGCTACATAGAAGAAGCGTTGTCTCTGAATTCGGGCGAGGGTGAGTCTTACCAATTTCGAGTTACCACCAATCCGGAGATCGAGCCATCTTTCGTAGAGACCACACCCTCGGATGCAGCCATTGAGTCCAGGGCCAATGAACGTCAAAATTACACACCCGTCGTCAACGGCTTCGAAACCAGGTTGAATCCGAAATACACTTTCGAAAGTTTCGTCCTTGGAGAGTCGAACTCTTTTGCCAGAGCCGCCGCCTGGGCGGTAGCGAATGCACCGGCACAGGGTTACAACCCCCTGTTCATTCACGGAAACAGTGGTTTGGGTAAAACCCACCTGCTCCATGCAATTGGTAATGAGGCCCTAAGCCTTTACCCCACCTACAAGGTCCGATACGTATCCAGCGAAGAGTTCACGAACCACTACATCAACGCGATTGCTAACAACCGCGCGCATGAATTCCAGGACGAATACCGCCAAGTAGACATTCTTCTAATCGACGACATCCAGTTTTTGCAGGGAAAAGACCAAACCCAAGAGACTTTTTTCCACACCTTTGAAAACCTGTACCGAAACAACAAGCAGGTTGTTATCTCCAGCGATGTTTCTCCGGATAAGCTGACCGGCTTTGAAGATCGCATGCGTTCAAGATTCGAGATGGGCCTAATGCTCCAGGTGTCGGCTCCGGCTCTGGAAACTCGAATTGCAATTCTTCGTAAAAAGGCCGAAATAGACAAAGTTAGGGTCGAGGACGACATCTTCGAGTACATCGCAGAGCGGGTGTCTAGCAACGTTCGCGAGCTTGAAGGAACCCTTATCCGAATTACAGCTTTCGCTAACCTCAGCCGCATACCTATTGACATGAATCTCGTTAAAACAGTCCTGAAAGACCGCTCTCCGGTTGAATCAGAAACGATGATCACTCCCATTGAGATTATGAATTCCGTCGCAGCCTATTACGGAATAACCGTGGATGAGCTTTCTGGTAACTCGAGGGTTGCCCAAATTGCCATTGCTCGCCAGGTTGCCATGTATATCTGCCGCGAACAAACAAATCTTTCTCTTCCTAAAATCGGCCAACTATTCGGCAATAGGGATCACACCACGGTCATGTACGCAGCTAAGAAAATTGCTCAAATGATGAGCGAAAGACGAAGTATTTACAACGTGGTCGCTGATCTCACTGACACCATAAAATCCAAAAGAAAATAGTTTTTAAATATATAAAAATTTTCTGGGGATAAGTTGTGGATAACTTGTATAAAAACTCGCTAAACATATGAACAAAGCTTCTGAGACTTCTAAAAATTTAAATAATGTCCACAGGCCCAATAGTTATACACAGGTTTATACACATATCTGTTAACAACTTTCACTGTTGTAGTTTCCAATAAATAAAAGACCTCACTGGACTTATCCACATATTCCACAGGGGTTAAGAAGATTATTAAAGAGATATCTAAAAAAGAAACAAATTACAAATAAACCGGCTAAACGCTTGGTCGGGGATTTGTGGCAGAATTACCTTTCAGGCACTTTCAACCAACACTTAGAAGAACAGGCACTGTCTTGAAATTTCAGGTCAACCGCGACGCTTTCAACGAAGCAGTCTCTTTTGTAGTTCGCGTTCTACCGCAGCGAATCCCAATGCCGATCCTCAACGGCATACTCATTGAAGCCGATGCCAATGCACTTCGACTATCGGTTTTCGATTATGAGGTCTCGGCCCAGGTCGAGATCGTTGCCAAGGTTGAAAACCCAGGCCGCGTCCTGGTGTCGGGGCGCTTGCTTTCGGAAATAACATCGAAGCTGCCAAACGCACCAATTGAAGTTTCGCAAGAGGGAAACAAGGTTTTAGTTACCTGTGGAGCTTCTAAATTCACGCTACTGACGATGCCGGTTGAAGAGTATCCAAACCTTCCAGAAATTCCAGCCACGAGTATCACCGTTTCGGGAGATGCTTTCGCAAAGGCAATTCACCAACTAACCCCAGCTGTTGCCAAGAATGATCACGTTATGACCTTGAACGGAATTCTCTTTGAAGTCGAAGAGAAAAACATTTCGATGCTTGGTACCGAT
>CALPUC020000103.1 GCA_943326655.2 Rhodoluna limnophila | reverse complement strand
CGGGTGCAGAAGTCGCAAAGAGCAGGAACAAGACTGCACTCAAGATGAAACGTCCGAACAAAGAGTCGACGTATCGGCTCACGAAAACAATGAGAATCCAAGCAACCAAGATCACCGATAGCTGCGGAAATGCCTCTAAGCCAGAAATTTCAACCCGAACCAGAGACTCAGTGAGTGTCGCTGAGGCCCAAACTTGAGAACCGCAAATAAACATTCCGAGCAGTGCGAGAAGATTCACGAGAAGGGCAGCTCTTCTCATAGCTAGTGCATCCGTTTTGCAGAATTAGCCGCTGAAATTGATCGCAGAATAGCTCGCGCCTTAGACCTGGTCTCTTCAAATTCGGCCTTGGCATTTGAATCTAGGACGATACCGGCACCGGCCTGAACCGTGGCGACCGAGTCGCGGATGAGGGCGGTTCGAATTGCAATGGCTAGATCGGCGTTGCCAGCAAAATCGAAGTATCCGCAAACTCCCCCATAAAGACCACGAGCGGTTGGTTCGAGCGACTCAATGATTTGCAAAGCCCTCGGCTTAGGTGCTCCAGATAGGGTTCCAGCAGGAAAGGTGGCTCTAAAAACATCGACGGGCGACTTATTCTCAAGCAAACGTCCTTCGACTGTTGAAACAAGGTGCATGATGTGGCTGAATCGGTGCACCTGCATGAACTCCGAAACTTCAACCGAGCCCGGTCGGCAAACCTTGAGTAAATCGTTGCGAGCGAGGTCCACGAGCATCAAATGCTCTGCTTGCTCTTTTTTGTCTTCAACTAGTTCTAATTCGAGGTCGTGATCAGCGTCCCAATCCTTACCACGAGGTCTCGAGCCGGCGATTGGGTGAGTAATAACTGAATCTCCAGTTACTGTGACCAGGGCCTCTGGCGAAGAGCCGACAATCGAGTAGGTACCAGAGCTGTCTGAACCATTTATCAAGTACATGTAGGGGCTCGGGTTGAGAGCTCGAAGGACGCGATACACATCAAGGGGCTCAACCGTAACCTGAGTTTGAAAACTCTGGGACAGCACGACCTGAAATACATCGCCACGAACAACGTGTTCCTTTGCCTTAGCGACCTTCTCTAGGAATTCTTGTTCCGTTTGATTTGAGACTAACTCCGGCTCCATGTTGAAATCGGCATGAGCAAGATATGGTTCAGTGGGGCGAAGCACCAGACTCTGCATTTGGGCTATGTGACCTTTGGCTGCGTTGAAGAGCTGCTCAAGCTCATCGACACTTTGTCCATCGATGAAAACATTTGAGACAAAGAGAAGTGATGCTGCCTGATGGTCAACAACAACGAGGTTCTTGAACATTGAAAAACTTATTCGAGGTATTGGATTAGCGCTATCGACCTTAACGTCAATCGCCTCGAGATCGGATATTACGTCCCAGCTGATGTGTCCAACAAGCCCTGAAATAAGAGGAACACTGACGCCATCTAACTTGGTGTGCCAAGCTGTTTGCAGCTGTTCCAATGCATCCAGGCCACTGCTGGCAAGGGGGTCCTGAAAATCTTTGGGAAGTGCCGAAGCCCCCTCGGCAGAGTGCCAAATTACATCACCGTTCTGATTTTGAACCAGGCTACCGCGCACGTCGACCCCAACAAATGAGTATCTCGACCAAACGCCTTGCTCTGCAGATTCAAGCAGAAATGAACCGGGAGTATTCTTCGCTAGTTTGTCAAAAACAGAAACTGGTGATTCACTACCCGAAAAGACCTCTTCGACAATAGGTATAACTCGCTTCGACTTGGCGAGTTTAAGGAAATCCTCAAGGCTGAATTTAACGGCCATCATTCTTTACCGAAACTAATAACCGTTGAATCAAAGCAAGATTCGTGTCCGTTGTGGCAAGCGGGCCCGGCCGGGACAACCGTTAGCAGAACCGCATCGGCGTCGCAGTCGAATGAAATCGCTTTGACATGCTGAGTATTTCCGCTGGTTGCGCCTTTACGCCAAAGTTCATTTCTACTGCGCGAGAAATAAACCGCCTGCTCGGTTTCGATGGTGAGTGCGATTGCCTCTCTGTTCATCCAGGCCAACATAAGGACGCGACCGGTATTTATGTCCTGAGTGATAACTGGAAGCAGACCATCGGAATTGAAAGACAGATCGGGAAGATCGATATTGATTTTCATCGAACGCTAAATCCCGCCTCTCTCAAGCTGCTCTTAGTTTCGGCAATTGTAACTGAACGATTATGAAAAATTGATGCTGCTAGAAGGGCGTCTGCCCCGGCCTCCGCGGCGGCAGGGAAATGGTTGGCGTTTCCAGCTCCGCCAGAGGCGATGACTGGAAGGTTGGTTGCGCCACGAACCGCTTCGATTAGAGGAACATCAAATCCATTCCGCGTGCCATCTTTATCGATGCTGTTGACTAATAGCTCGCCAACTCCCAACTCCTCGGCCTGTGAAATCCACTCAAGCGCATCGATAGATGTTTCTTTTTGTCCGCCGTGACTGGTAACCATCCATGAGTCGGATGAATTCGGTCGAAGCTTTAGGTCCAACGAGAGAACGAGAATCTGGTTCCCGAACCGATCTGAAATCTCTGACAAAAGACCAGGATTAGAAATTGCTGCCGATGAGACACTTATTTTGTCCGCTCCTGCCATTAGTAGATCTGACACATCAGAAACTGAACGCACTCCTCCCCCGACTGTCAGAGGAATAAAGACCCGTTCGGCCGTCTTTGTAACGAGTTCAAACATTGTGCGGCGATTATCCAAAGTGGCTCGAACATCGAGAAACGTTAGCTCATCGGCCCCTTCCTTATAGTAAAGACTCGCGAGTTCAACAGGATCTCCTGCGTCGATAAGATTCTGAAAATTGACGCCTTTGACCACTCGGCCTTCAGCAACGTCTAAACAGGGGATGACTCTGATTGTTACCGACATTAGATTCGTGCGGCGTGGATGGCACTTACCAAAATCGCTCGCGCTCCAAGTTCGTAGAGAGCATCCATTGTGCTGTTTGTCTCGGCTGCTTTGACCAGGGCTCTCACCGCAACCCAACTTGGGTCTCTAAGAGGCGAAACCGTGGGTGATTCGATACCGGGAGTTATGACCGATGCTTGATCCAACAATTCTGTTGGGCAGTCGTAGTCAAAAATCACATACTCGCGCGCTACAACAACTCCGCGAAGTCTGCGTAGCAGTGGATTAGCCAGTGACTCTTTTCCAGGAGCGCTGATCAGGTGTGCTGTCGATTTGAGAATAACGGGTCCGAAAATCTCAAGCCCGGCCTGACGTAGCGTATTCCCAGTCGACACGACGTCTGCTACAGCGTCGGCGACTCCAAGACGAACAGCTGATTCGACTGCCCCGTCGAGTTCTACCAACTCGCAGGTGATGCCTGACTTCGAGAGAAAATCTTCAACCAAATTCACATAAGCGGTCGCAATACGCTTGCCTGAAAGCTGGGAAATGCTGTCAAAGGCTCCGTGAGGAGCGGCAAAGCGAAAAGTTGACTCACCAAAACGCAGATCTTCTACAGCCTTCGCGGGCGAACGCGAATCTAGCAACAGGTCTAGGCCGGTGAGACCGACATCGAGTGAACCCGATCCAACATAAGTTGCAATGTCCCGCGGACGCAGATAGAAGAACTCAATGTTGTTCTCAACATCGATTACGTGCAACTCACGTGAGTCTCTTCTAACCGCGTAACCGGCCTCGCGAAGCATGACAATCGCGGTTTCAGAGAGAATTCCCTTATTGGGTATGGCAACCTTGAGCATCAATACTCTTTCTAGAGATATTTCTCTACGTCGTTCAGTGATAGTTCTTTAGCAAGCATCATTACCTGCAAGTGATAAAGCAACTGACTAATTTCTTCAGCTAACCTCTCGCTACTCTCATGTTCGGCGGCCATCCAAACTTCCGCTGCCTCCTCGACAATTTTCTTGCCGATGGCATGAACGCCGGAATCCAACCACTTGACAGTCTGAGAATCCTCAGGTCGCTTGGCGGCAGTGTTTTGTAGTTGATCAAAAAGTTCGGAAAACGTTGGCATAACTTCAAGGTTAACGCATCTGAGGACGAGAAATTAGTTCGGGGTATTGTTCTGAGCCAGATTTCGCAATTTCTCTATTTCGCTGATGCGATCTGTTTTTGCGAAAATTGCGTTTCCAGCAACAAAACAATTAGCGCCTGCTTGAGCGGCTTGAACGATGGTCCTCTCATCGATTCCGCCGTCGACCTGAATTGAGGTTGGAAGACCCAAACGACTAATCTCTGCTCTAGCCGCAGACACCTTCACTAGCATTTCTTCCATGAATTTCTGACCACCGAAGCCGGGTT
>CALPUC020000102.1 GCA_943326655.2 Rhodoluna limnophila | reverse complement strand
CTCTGTGGTTCTAGTTGTGTTCACGACTGGGATCTGGCAGTGGATTTTCGGTCTTTGTGCCGTGTTCTTACCCTATTTCGCAGTTGTGATTGGGAACAATTCTGGCGGGCAGGCTAAATCAACTAAGACTGCTGTTCGGATTGAACCACTGGCTATCGATGTTTCCTCTCACATCAAGGAAAAGAATTGAACCTCTGTTCCAGAACAGGCTGTCAGAAATCAAAAACTAGGCTCGTGATCTGGAGTAACCCCAAGTTGCACACTGATGGCAGGATTAAGACTTGGGGTTCGTGCGACGAGCATCTCGACTATTTTGTTTCATACCTAACCATTAGAGGTTTCTATCTGAGAACCGAGGACGCGACTTGAAGAAATGGCTTAATTGGGTCGCACTTGTTGTCGTCTTCTCTGTTGCCTGCGGTTTTTTGGCTAATTGGCAACTTGACCGAAGAGAAACAAAACTGGCGTCGATAGGTCTAATCACCGCAAACTACAATCAAGCTCCGGTTCCGATTAGCGATTTAGTAGGTTCCAACAGCTTCAATTCAAAAGCTAATCTGTGGCGAAGTGTTTCCATGACCGGTAACTATCTGGTTAAAAGTGAACTCTTGGTGAGAAACCGACCAAATAATGGGCAACCGGGCTTTGAACAACTCGTGCCCTTTAGGTCCGACCTAGGGCTGACCGTCTTCGTGTCGCGAGGTTGGTTGCCGACGGGACAAAAGCAGGACTCCCCCGATCGAGTGCCAATTCCGACTTCAGAATCAGTCACAATAACCGCCAGAATTTTAGCTGGAGAGCAAGTCCTGGACCGAAGTGCTCCAACCGGCCAGATTGCCTCTATCAATGTTGACTTGGCCCAGAAAATTTCTGGTGTCAAATCCTCGGCTCGTGTTTATCTTCGTCTTATCAACGAGAATGGTTCGAAACCAACCGGCCTAACACCAATGCCCGTTCCAAGCGTTGAAGAGGGAAATAACCTGAGTTATGCGGTTCAGTGGGTGGTATTTGCTCTGATGGCAGCCTTTGCCTTGATTTGGAGAATTCGAAGAGACGCGGCGATTGAGGCTGGCACGTTAAAAATTCGTCAAAAAAGACAATCAGACTTGGATGCTGATGCCGAAGATGACATTACGAAAGTGAAATAAGCTCCGCGTAACTGTCGTTCCAGTGGTCTTCAATGCCATCGGGAAGAATCAGCACTCGGTCTGCGTTCAGAGCTCTAACCGCGCCTTCGTCGTGCGATACGAGCACCACCGCTCCCGAGAAAGAATTCAGTGCGCCTAGGATTTCTTCGCGACTGGCCGGATCGAGGTTGTTGGTTGGTTCGTCAAGCAGTAGGACGTTTGCCGACGACACGACAATAGTTGCGAGAGCCAGTCTGGTCTTTTCCCCACCGCTGAGCACCCCTGCTTTTTTGTTTACGTCATCTCCGGAAAAAAGAAACGATCCGAGCACTTTCCGAGAATCGGTGTCGTTGAGTTGTGGCGCAGCCCTCTGCATGTTTTCCAAGACGGTCAGGTTCACATCCAAGGTTTCATGTTCCTGAGCGTAGTAACCAATCTTCAGCCCGTGGCCAGGAATCACTTTGCCCGTGTCCGAGGGATCAATGCCAGCGAGGATTCGCAAAAGCGTTGTCTTTCCAGCACCATTCAACCCGAGAACTACGACCTTTGAACCCTTATCGATAGCCAAATCCACTGCCGTAAATATCTCCAACGACCCGTATGACTTACTTAGGTTCTCCGCAAAAAGCGGAGTCTTGCCGCAGGGCGCTGGATCGGGGAACTTGATTTTAGCCACTCGATCAACTTCGCGAACATCATCAAGCCCAGACAATAATCGTTCAGCGCGCTTGACCATTTGCTGAGCAGATGCGGCCTTGGATGCCTTGGCTCCGAATTTAGCGGCTTGAAGCTGCAGGCTCGAAGCCTTCTTTTCCGCGTTCGATCGCTCTCGCTTGCGTCTCTCTTCGTCGCTTTCGCGCTGCTTGAGGTAATTGCCCCAACCCATGTTGTAAACGTCAATCACAGTTCTCATGGCGTCGAGGTAGAAAACTCGGTTTACGGTGTCTCCGATTAGGTCAACATCGTGACTGATCACGATTAATCCACCGGGGTAGCTCTTCAGAAACTCCCTGAGCCAGATGACCGAATCTGCATCCAGGTGGTTCGTTGGTTCATCGAGAATCATCGTCTCGGCCTTGGAAAACAAAATACGGGCCAACTCGATACGTCTACGCTGCCCTCCCGATAGAGTCTTCAGCGCCTGGCTCAGGATGCTTTCTTTAATGCCAAGATTGCTAGCAATTGCCGCCGCTTCGGCTTCTGCCGCATAGCCACCAGCCGCCTGGAATTCTTCCTCGAGGCGAGAGTAAGACTTCATCCCGCGTTCGTAAACTGCTTGGTCTACTGAGCCCATGTCTTCCGCTGCGGCTGTCATTTTTAAGGCGATGTCGCCTAGTCCTCGCGCGTTCAGGATTCTTGTTCGAGCGAGTTCCTCCGGGTCTCCAGAACGAGGGTCCTGTGGCAGATATCCGATTTCCCCATGCCGGGCTACAGTTCCGCCCGAGGGCGGGCTCTCCCCCGCGAGAATTTTTGTGAGCGTTGTTTTCCCAGCACCATTGCGCCCGACCAGACCAACCTTGTCGCCTCGGTCTACGCGAAAATTAACGCCAGACATCAAGAGTCTGGCGCCAATTCGTATTTCTAAGTCCTGGACGTTGAGCATTATCTAAATAGAGAATCCAATCGCACGCATCTGTTCGCGTCCGTCCTCGGTTATCAGTTCTGGGCCCCAAGGAGGCATCCAAACCCAGTTGATTCGAAAAGCTTCGGTCACTCCGTCTAAGGCAGCTGCGGTTTGTTCTTCGAGAACATCGGTCAGTGGGCAACCTGCGGAAGTAAGAGTCATGTTGATGAGAAGAGATCCGTCTTCTTCAGACTCTTCGGCGCCGTAAACCAGCCCGAGATCAACAATGTTGATACCAATCTCTGGGTCGATAACGTCTTTTAGTGCCTCGATAACTTGGTCGTGGCGCTCAGGTGAAAGTTCTTTAGCCATTAGTCGAGGTAACGATCGTAGCCTTCGGCCTCAAGTCGGTCAGCTAATTCTGGACCACCTTGTTCCGCAACTTTTCCCGCTACAAAAACGTGAACGAAATCTGGCTTGATGTACTTGAGGATTCTGGTGTAGTGAGTGATCAGCAGGACACCCATGTCTCCGGCTGCCTTGACTCGATTGACTCCTTCGGACACAACCTTGAGCGCGTCTACGTCTAATCCCGAGTCGGTTTCATCCAAAATAGCGAACTTAGGCTTTAGCAATTCCATCTGAAGAATTTCGTGACGCTTCTTCTCTCCACCGGAGAATCCTTCGTTTACGTTTCGTTCGGTGAAAGAGGAGTCCATCCTTAGGCTGGTCATAGCCTCTCGAACTTCTTTGATCCATGGACGAAGAGCTGGCGCCTCTCCAGAGATAGCAGTTTTCGCGGTTCTGAGGAAGTTACCCACGGAGATTCCAGGAATTTCTACCGGATACTGCATTGCTAGAAATAGACCGGCTCGAGCACGCTCGTCTGGGCTCATTTCAAGTACGTTCTCGCCGTCGAGGAGAATCTCTCCCTGAGTGATCTCATACTTCGGGTGGCCAGCGATTGAGTATGCCAGAGTCGATTTCCCGGAACCGTTTGGCCCCATGATTGCGTGGGTTTCGCCGCTCTTGATAGTTAGGTCTACTCCGCGAAGGATTTCAATTGGTCCAGATTCGGTGGTCACGCTTACGTGAAGATTTTTTATTTCTAAAGTTGACATTTGTATTCCTTAGTCTGCGTCGTATTCGAGAAAGATGTTTCCGTCTTCAATGAAGACTTCGTAAACAGCGACCGGTTCGAAAGCTGGCAGCGAAAGGGCCGCTCCGGTGGCAAGGGAAAATTTCGCTCCGTGAGCCCAGCACTCAATACTGTCGTTGTCTACGAAGCCCTCGCTTAGAGAGATTTCGCCGTGTGAGCACTTGTCGTCCAGCGCGTAGATTTTGCCGTCTTTAGACTTTGCTATTGCTATCGCGTGATCCGCAATCTTTACTCGAATTGCTTTCCCTGGCTTGATGTCTGCTTCTGGGCAAATGAGGTGAGCCATTACTTTGCCGTCCTTTCAAGTTTTTCTTCTATTTCACTGTTCAACTGGTCCTCCAGCTCGGGAACACCAATCTTGCTAATTACGTCGTTGAGGAAGCCTTTCACTACCAAGCGCTTGGCGTCACGCTCGGTGATACCTCGTGCCTGCAGGTAGAAAAGTTG
>CALPUC020000101.1 GCA_943326655.2 Rhodoluna limnophila | reverse complement strand
GGTGCCTGGGATAAGTGATTCAAGAATTCCAACCGGACCGCCCAAAGTTGCGAGTATCGACTTTGGGGTTTGATTAGGGGTGCCGTCGGAGGTTTCAACCCCTAGACGCCTGGCTGCTGCGTCTTTCTGATCAGTCATCGAACCTAGAGCCCAGACTTGGGAGGCACGAAAGTTCCATCGGGGACCCTCAGTGGCAATGGCTCGCGCGGTGGCAGTGGTGAGTTGCCCCGATCGATTACTAGTGACCGGAAGATGTCCTCCATGTTTAGCGCAGCAGCAGGATCGGTAAGAGCAACACCGGTGATAGCGCCGCGCAAAAACCAGCGAGGGCCGTTGAATCCGATGAAACGCAAGTCACGAGTTTCTGAAGGGGTAACCAATTTTGCTTCTAACTGCTTGCCGAAGCCTCCGACAGTCTCGGCAACCTCGCCACCAGTAGTGGTAATCGTCTCAATGAGTTGCAGGTAAATTTCTTCCCACAGCTGATCACTTTTGGAGGCGGCAAAAGCCGAAACCTGCAAAACCGAGCCATCGTGCTCAAAGCTCACAGCCACAACATCTCCGGTGTTTTCGTCTACTTCAACACGCACGGAAACGCCCTCAATTGTGGGCATCAAAATGCTTCCAAAAGAGATGAATCCGAGGGTTGAACCGACCTCTGAAACATCGTTGGGGCCGGTGAGAACCTGGCTGATTGGGTCTGACATCTTCTTACTTCACTCCGGTCGAACCGAAACCGGATTCTCCGCGGTGGGATTCTGGCAGTTTTTCTACTTGGATGAAATTTGCAACTGAAAATTCCTGAATAACCAATTGGGCAATTCGATCCAGCCTGGCGATTTCGAAGTCTTCGTCGCTGCTGTTGTAGAGAGTCACCATCAATTCGCCTCGATAGCCCGCGTCAATGGTGCCGGGAGTGTTGAGAACAGTCACGCCGTATTTCGCGGCCAGCCCCGAACGAGGATGGACCAGCCCGACATAACCTTCTGGAAGGGCAATCGAGACACCCGTTTTCACTAAAACTCGTCCGCGAGCTGGCACGACGGCGGCTTCTGACGCCCTTAGGTCGCATCCAGCATCTCCTGGCTTGGCATATGTTGGCATGAGTTCTGAATCGGCAACGATGAGAACTGGAACTGATTCGGTCATGGTTAGAGCGTAGTCTAAAACAGTGAATATTTACCGTGAGCGGGTACTGCCGAGCGCTCCCAACCTGGCGCTCCCAATATTGCTATTCCTGAGCGTTCTGACAGTGATGATTCCGATCAGTATCGACTGGGCGTTGCCGGTGGCAATTGTCTTCAGCGCCATCTTCGTTCTGATCATTTTTTCGGCTTCACCGACAATAACCGTAACCGAAGCCACTCTCACATGCAAGAAAGCGATTATCGAACGAAAGTTTTTAGGAGAGGCCACCGTAATCCCAAAGTCGCAACACTTCGAAGAGCTTGGGCAAAGACTTGATGCTCGAGCTTGGCTCGCGATACAAGCCAGCGTAAAAGGATTGGTTAAGGTTCAAGTAAATGATCCAGAAGACCCGACTCCGTACTGGTTGATTTCAACTCGGAATCCAGAAAAACTGGCGAAACTACTGGGAAACTAGCCCTCGCACTCCAAGCAAACCACGCCAACCTTGCTCTTTTTCTTGGCCATTTGAGAGCGGTGTTTTACGATAAAGCAGCTCATGCACGTGAATTCGTCGCTTTGCTGAGGAATAACTACAACTTCGGTGAGTTCGTCCTGTTTGTCCGGATCAATGATTACATCGCCGTGCTCGATTTCATCCAGATCAGAATTGACCGAAGACTTTTCGGGCATGCGCTCTTTTAGGGCATCTAAAGACTCCGCTTCATCGTCATTCTTGCGCGGAGCATCGTAATCGGTAGCCATTTGAGAGTCTTTCCTGAGTAAGTTTTTTGCTTAAGCGCGTTTAGTGTCTAACAACTTCGGACATTTCGCAAATACAAAACACCCTAAGTCCGAAAAAAAGTTCTTTATTCCACATACCTTCCAATGCGAAGTTATAACAACAACTGGTGGCAAACTCTTCGCAGGAGGGATTTATGCGTGAATTGAATCCAGTTGGTCGAGAAGACGATTCGCTTTTGCTGGTTTCAGCAGATGGTGAGAGATTCCAGGTGCGGGTAGATGAGACCTTGCTGCGCACCATCAAGGAGCACAAATTACCTGATTCCAACGCCACAGACCTATCTCCTAGGGAAATCCAGGACGCAATTCGTTCTGGCGCAACCGTCGCCGAGTTGGCGGCCTCAAGCGGTGGAAGCCTAGACCTTATCGAACGCTTCGCTCACCCCGTGCTCGAAGAACTAACACACATGGTCGAGCTAGCCACGAGTGTTCGCGTTGAACTTCCGGCCGATCGCTTTAACGACGTTCAGAAAAAACCCTTTGGTGAAATAGTCGAAGACAAACTCTTCCAGGCTGGAGCTTCGCCAGCCGTATGGAGTGCAAAGCGCGGGGAAAACACGCTTTGGGAGATAAAGGTTTCTTACACGCTTGGGGATACCGAAGGTTATGCCACTTGGACTTTTGACCCGAAACGTTACCTGCTAACCCCCGAGAGTTCTAACGCATCCGCTCTCTCAACGCCTTCGGCCGTTTTCGACAGCCCACTGGCTGGTTCACAGAGAAACCTGAACCAGGCAACCACCTCAGAAGATACCGCTTCCGTGGTTACAGCAGACAAACTCGAGGCATTTCGTAAGCGCCGTGAGCAGGCTGAGACTGTTGAAGCAATTGAGCCTGAAGTTGTTCTGGAAGTGACTGAGATTGTGGTTGTAGAAGAGCTCATCGAGCCGGTGTCACCAGATCTCGGCGAGGAAGCTCAAGTTGAAGAAGTTGAAGCCCCGATTCCCTCAGAAACAAAACGAAATCGTCCGCCTATGCCGTCGTGGGATCAGATTGTTCGAGGTACTCAATCAGACGGCGACGAAGCCTTTTAGTAAGCGCCAAGCTTTATCAGAGGCACTCGGGTTTCACGATCTGAAATTCCGCCGTGCTGGCCAATCATCTTGAGGTGTTGCGCCTTCGCGAAACGCCTGTCGTAGCCGACGTAGTCACCGTTCCAAATAATCACTAAATCAGGGACATAACTCGCAAACGAAGCGTTAGTCCAGTCAGCCCATCCTGAATCCTTCAGTTGGTTTTTATCGCACACTATGGCTTGGCTGCCGAACTGACTGGTTAGATCTTCTCTGAGTGAAGCAAGTGAGGCGCCATCTTTCAGGTACACAAAATTACATCTTGGGTCTCCAGCCGTATGGATAACGTTGGAGGCATACCACTCAAACTCGTCGAGAAATATTTGTCGGTCGGAGCCAACATCGAGTACGCCGTGATCGGCAGTTAGAACTGCACCCAAGTTTGCAGGCGCAGTGGCAACAAAACTGTTCACAATCTGATCTAGCTCTTCTAAGCAATTCAGCCAATTTCTAGATTCGACACCGAACCGATGAGCCAGTTGGTCGAGTTCGGGCACGTAAAGGTAGGTTACCGATGGCTCACTTGAATTACGAGATAACTCTTGAAAACGACTTTCTATGGAGTCCGCGGCCACATACTGTGCATTTGGCATGGTTAGTGCCGTGAATCCGGTTTTTTCATAGATCGCCGGACCAATCACCCGAACTTGGATAGCTTTTTCCGTCTCCGAAATTGTTTCTAACTTCTTGAATTGCTCGGCGTCCTCGTAACTAGACCATCCGGTCAGTAGATTCCTCAGCGAGTCTGAATCGCGGTCGAAAACCGAATAGCCAATCACTCCGTGGCGATTAGAGCGTGCTGCGGTTGCCAGACCGGCCAACGACGTGGCGGTGGTACTGGGAAACTCGCAGCGAATCGAGGCTTCGAGTTTCCAATTCAAAAAACGAGCGTACGCTTTGCCGGCTTGAAGGTTTTCATAGCCAAGGCCGTCCACCAGAATCACGACGCCGTGTTTGACTTTTGAGAGCCGCAACTGATTGGCACCAACGCCACTTACGGAGGCCACAACGCTTGCTAACACATCGGATAGCCTCCCCACATCTTTCGGGGCTGGCGGTAGCATCAAAGTGTTCATCCCCTAGAGTTTGCCACAGCAGTAAATGAAACTATGACGAATAACATCAGCCCTTCCGAAAATATTGTCGACATCGACCTAACTCTAGAAATGCAAGAGTCTTTTCTGGAGTACTCGTACTCGGTTACTTACTCAAGAGCGCTCCCCGACGCAAGAGACGGCCTAAAGCCGGTCCATCGTCGAATCATCTACCAAATGGGTGAAATGGGATTGCGCCCAGACAAGGGGCATGTGAAATCCGCCCGCGTGACCGGAGAGGTCATGGGAAAACTCCACCCCCACGGCGACACCG
>CALPUC020000100.1 GCA_943326655.2 Rhodoluna limnophila | reverse complement strand
GGCCTGACCACCGGCTTGCCGGCTCATCGACTCTCCCCAACCACGAAGACGTGGCAGGAGGTACTGAAGCTGAGCCAATTCAACCTGGGCTTTACCCTCTCGGCTCTTGGCGTGCTGAGCGAAGATGTCGAGAATAACAGCGGTTCGGTCGATGACTTTAACCTTGACCACGTCTTCTAGGTTTCGCCTTTGCGATGGAGCGAGTTCGGTGTCGGCGATAACCGTATCGGCGCCGGTCTCGACGACCAATTGTCGCAGCTCCTCCGCTTTGCCCTTACCCAGATAGGTGGCCGGGTCTGGTTTCACTCGGCGCTGGAGAAGTCCATCTAAAACCTCGGAGCCGGCGGTTTCGGAGAGGGCGGCTAACTCTCTAAGAGAGTTCTCGGCATCGATCAAAGTGTTCTGTCCCCAGAGACCAATCAGTAGCACGCGCTCCATGAGAAGCTGGCGATACTCAACCTCGGTTATGTCTTCGAGCTCGGTTGAAAGACCCTTTACTCGTCGCAACGCGGCGCGGTCGCTTGCGTCCTGCTGATCGCCGTCAAAGTCGCCGTGGGAATGAGTGTCGTCGGCGCCAAGCGCCTCGGCACGTTCGCCGCGCTTCAAGATTCGATCGATAATCGAATCAGTGCTCTCTTTTTCACTCACCTAACTAACACTAACCGCCCGCAATCCGCTAATGTTTGCCTATGCCCCAAGAGCATTACTTCTCAAACGAACCGTTAGGCGAATTTCGCGCCAAGACGATTGAAGTGACGCTCGCGGGAAAGCGAGTTTCGGTTGAAACCGCGGGCAGTATCTTCTCCCCGGACCATGTAGACACCGGCACCGCTGTGCTACTTGAGCTGTTAGAGGAAGCACCGGCAATCGGCGATGTTCTAGACATTGGCTGCGGCTGGGGGCCGATTGCGCTCTCGATTGCCCTAAGCCGACCTCACGTCACGGTCTGGGCAATTGACGTAAATGAGCGAGCACTCGAACTCACCCGGAGAAATGCCGAGAAATTAGGTCTAAAGAACGTAAAAGTCTGCCAGCCCAGCGAGGTTCCAAAAGGTTTGAAGTTCTCTGGAATTTGGTCGAACCCGCCGATTCGGGTTGGCAAGGAAGTTCTCCACGAAATCCTCAAGGATTGGCTTCCTCGATTGGACACGGGAGCTGAAGGTTATCTGGTTGTCCAAAAGAATCTAGGTGCCGATTCTCTTCATCGCTGGCTCCAAGACGCGCTGCCCAAGAAATTTAACTGCATCAGACTAGAGACTTCAAAATCCTTCAGAGTTCTTCGAGTTACGAATAAAAACTAAAAGAACGAATCCGCGTCTAATTCGCCGTCAAAGCTGAGTTCTGCCGCGCCAGAGAGACCGACGTGTTCACCCTCCTCGGTGGGGAACATCCGAACGCCAAGTGTGCCACCAGGAACAGAAACAGTCCAGATGTTTGGAGCCCCCTGCCCAGCCCAGAAACGGGTGGCGAGAGCGGCTGCCACGATTCCGGTTCCGCAACTCAGGGTTTCGCCAACGCCCCGCTCATAAACTCTCATATCGATTGACCCAACACCATCCGTGATCATCGGCTCGGCCGGAACCACGAACTCAACATTGGCGCCCGATTCTGGTGAAGGTTCGATTTTTGGTGTCCTTGATAAATCGAGTGAGGCTAACTCCTCCTTGGACGCAAGTGCTACCACCACGTGAGGATTACCGACGTTTATGCCCTGCCCAGGTCTTCCAACGGCGAGCTGGGAAGCGTGAACAGTGACTTCTTCGGTAAGTTTCCAGCGACCCATGTCAACCGCGAAACCGGCACGGTTTTGTTGAACATCGCGAACTCCAGCCCGAGTTCCCACGGTAAGCGTCTCACCGTTAGATATTTTTACCAGACCCTTTTCAATAAGGTATCTGGCAAAAACTCGAACACCATTGCCGCACATCTCCGCCTTAGAGCCGTCCGCGTTTCGGTAATCCATAAACCACTTAGCTTCAGGGTTTTCTTTTAGTAGCTCGATCCCCTCGGGCACGAGACGACTCTCCACCACACGAATTAGGCCATCAGCGCCGATCCCGAAATGACGATCACAGAGTTTGGCAACTTGATTCGGCTTCAAATCCAAGGAACCATCGGCATCGTAAATCAACACGAAATCATTTCCGGTTCCGTGACCCTTGGTGAATGGGATGATTTTTGCCATAACCACCAGCCTAGGCGTTCAGGTGCTCGGTGACGAGGGTGAGTGCCGCGTCCAGGTAATCAGGGTCTTGGTAGTCAAGCCAGTTGATTCGGCTGTCTCGTCTAAACCAAGACATCTGTCGGCGTGCGTAACGCGCGGTGAGTCTGGCGGTGTCGGCGATGGCTTCTTCCTGGCTAATCTCCCCATCCAATTGGGCTAGGGCCTGTGCGTAGCCAATTGCCTTTGACGAAGTCTTGCCTTCGCGAATTCCCGCCGGAATTAGACCTTCAACTTCAGACAAAAGCCCTTGCTGCCACATAGCGGCTGCGCGAGTTTCTAAACGTTGAACCAGGTGGGCTCTTTCCGAATTCAATCCGATTTCTAGAACCGGTTGCCAACTCTCATTCAGATCTGGCAGTTTGGCCGCGAAATCCTCACCGGTGATGGTTACAACTTCAAGAGCTCGAACTATTCGTCTGCCGTTTTTTGGATCGATGCGGTTGGCGGTGTCCGGGGCCATCGCTTGGAGCCGGCGGTACAGTGCAGACTCCCCTACCTCGAGCAGCTCGGCCTCTAAAGTGCTTCGTAACTCCTCGTTTCGAGCCGCAAAACCAAATTCATTGAGCACCGAAGCAATGTAAAGCATGGATCCGCCGACCAAAATCGGCGTGATTCCGTTTCCTTGAAGTTCCAAAATCTTCGCACGAGCCACGGGCTGATATTCGGCTGCTGTCGATTCGTCGGTGATGTCAAGCCAATCGAGCAGGTGGTGAGCCACTCCCATTTGTTCGGATGACGACAGTTTCGCGGTGCCTATGTTCATTCCACGGTAAAACTGCATGGAATCAGCATTCACAATCTCCGCACTACCGCCGAGTGATTCGAGGTGTTTGGCAATTGCTATTCCTAAACCACTTTTGCCTGAGCCGGTGGGGCCAACGACAGCTAGGAGCTGGCTCATTTGCGAACTGTAAGCTCGAGTCGCTGGCGCTTGTTCTCAGCATCCGCTGAAATGCGCTCAAAAGCGTCTCCGCCGATTGTTCGACGAACCAAAACCTCATCCGCCGAAGCTGGATCGGCTAGAAGGTGGTAGGGCCCCGCATCGGTGACTTTGACAGTTACCAGATCGCCGGGCCTTGGGCGCTTCATGCCTTTGGGAAGTGAGAAGTGAACCAAACGACTATCTTTGGCACGACCGGTCAAACGGCCGGTGGCGTCGTCCTTGCGGCCGTCATTGGCCACCAAGACCTCGACCGTCTTACCAATCTGCAGTTTGTTTTCGTTCCAGGCAACCTCGTTCGTTAGTGCCATAAGACGCTCGAAACGCTCTTGCACGATCTCTTTAGATACTTGATCTGGCAACGTTGCGGCAGGGGTCCCCGGGCGTTTTGAATACTGGTAGATGTAGCAGATGGCAAAACGCGCCGAGCTAACCATGTTCATCGTGGCCTGAAAGTCTTCCTCGGTTTCACCTGGAAAACCAACAATGATGTCGGTGGAAAGGGCCGCGTCTGGAATCGCCTTGCGAACCCGTTCGATAATCCCCAGGTACTTTTCGCTTCGGTAACTGCGGCGCATGTCTTTGAGAACCTTGTCGCTTCCCGACTGCATTGGCATATGTAGCTGAGGCATAACGTTTGGGGTTGCGGCCATAGCTTCAATTACGTCATCGGTAAATGCTGCAGGGTGTGGGCTGGTAAAGCGAACACGCTCCAAACCTGGAATCTGACCGACCGCGCGAAGCAGTTTCGCAAACGCACCCTTATCGCCAAATTCAACACCGTAGGTGTTTACGTTTTGTCCGAGCAGCATGATCTCGATGACGCCGTCGGCCACCAGGGCTTCGATTTCGGCAAGAATTTCACCGGGACGACGGTCGCGTTCTTTGCCCCGCAATGATGGCACGATGCAGAAAGTGCAGGAGTTGTTACAACCAACCGAGATAGAAACTAGGGCCGAGTAAGCCGAGTCGCGTTTTGTTGGCAGGTCGCTTGGGAAAGTCTCGAGGCCTTCCAGGATTTCTACCTGAGCCTCGGCGTTATGGCGAGCTCGTTCTAGAAGAGCCGGCAGCGAACCGATGTTGTGCGTCCCGAAGACCACGTCAACCCAGGGTGCCCTCTCGATTATGGTGGCTTTGTCTTTTTGAGCGAGACACCCGCCAACGGCGATCTGAAGCTTAGGGTTAGCTTCCTTCTTTGGAAGTAATTGACCTAAATTGCCGTAAAGCTT
>CALPUC020000099.1 GCA_943326655.2 Rhodoluna limnophila | reverse complement strand
TCCTGCTGTAGAACGCCTCAGCGGAGACTCGGTCGACGCCGTGTTGGTTATGGACACATTGCCGATTCCGGAAGAGAAGCGATTTGAGAAACTAACCGTGTTGTCGGTAGCCCCACTAATCGCTCGCGCGATTAGCGCCGTGTTCGACGACGACTCGGTAAGCCAGCTTTTCCCAGGTCACGCCTAGAAAAGTCGGTTGTAACGCCGACTCATACCCCGCTAAACTAGGGAAAGACAACGGCGAGGAATCGAAAGATTCGTTATCGACGGGGCCGGACCGAAATAGGTTGCGATCCTCGAACCAGAGTTGAGAAAAACCAATGGTCCCCAGGGCCCAAAACTAAAGGAAACTTTCATGTCTAATGAAGTAGCAAAACTAATTGCCGAAACCCGCACCAGCTTTGGAAAAGGCGCCGCACGCAAGTCTCGTGCAGCCGGCCGCACCCCAGCCGTAATCTACGGACACGGCTCAGAGCCACGCCACATTACCCTTCCAGCTCACGAAGTTGCTCTAGTGCTTCGCCACAAGAACGCGCTGATCGACCTAACCATCGAAGGCAAGGCCGAAACCGTTCTAGTAAAGAGCGCAACCAAAGACGTGGTAACAATGGTCATTGAGCACATCGACCTAGTAACCATCGTTAAGGGTGAAAAGGTCCACGTTGAAGTTCCTGTGCACGTAGTTGGCGAATCGCTTTCGGGCACCACAATCGACCTTGAGCACAAGACCGTGAAGCTTTTGGCTGAAGCAACCAACATCCCTGAATATGTCGAAGTTGTGTTCAATAAGGAAGGCGCTGGGTTCCACGTTCTGGCTAAAGACATCATTCTTCCAGCAGGTGTTTCACTAGACGTACCTGAGGATGAACTAATGGCTACTGTCATCGAGACCGGCGCTGGCGCTGCCGAAGACAACGCCGCACCAGCAGCCGCAGCTGCTGAACCAGCCGCAGAGTAAAAATGTTTCTCGTAGTCGGGCTCGGTAACCCCGGGCCCGACTACGCCTTTAACCGCCATAACGTGGGGCAGATGGTTCTCGACACTTTAGCCGCGAGGCTCGGAGCTAAATTCTCCAAGCACAAGGCCAATGCCATGGTCTCCGAAACCCGTCTCGGCATCGGGCAAGACAAACTGATCCTCGCGAAGCCGCTCAGTTACATGAACACCTCGGGCGGTCCGGTAGCGAATCTAGCCAAGTTTTACGGCGTTGAACCATCCAACATCATCGTGGTCCACGATGAACTCGACATCCCTGCCGAAGATGTTCGCATCAAGTTCAGTGGCGGGCATGCTGGGCACAATGGTCTTCGAGACATCATCTCAGCGCTTGGCTCGAACGACTACATTCGCGTGAGAGTTGGCATAGGCCGCCCACCCGGCTCAATGGACACAGCCGATTTCGTGCTCAAAAACTTCTCTGCAACAGAGAAGAAAGAACTCCCGACCACACTTGAAATAGCCGCCGATGCGGTTGAGGCAATCGTCAAAGATGGTCTGGCCTCGGCACAGCAACGCTTTCACTCCTAAACTGGAGACGTGAACAACCCGCAGACCCAGGCATTAGTGCGCCTGACTGCGCTCTTCGCAGATGGTTATCCAACCGCAAAGTTGGAAGCGAACATCAAGAATTCCAGAATTCGTGTGGTTTCCCCACAGGGAGCAACCCCGTTTGTTCTCAATCTGATTGCCTCGGCACGAGCCGCTAAGAAACTTTCCTCGGTGCAACTGGTAGTTACCGCCACCGGGCGAGAGGCCGAAGAACTGTCCGAGGCTCTCAAGGAACTTGACCCAAATTGTGAAGTACTCGAGTTCCCGAGCTGGGAGACCCTGCCTCACGAAAGACTAAGCCCGAGCCCCGAAACTGTTGGTAAACGGGTGCGGATTTTGCAAAGACTTCACCAACTTCAAACTGAAACCATCGACAGAAACATTTACGTTCTGGCCTCGATAAGGGCTACTCTTCAACCGGTGGTTGCTGGATTGGGCGAACACCCGGCGTTGAAATTAGAAACAGGTCACGACTACCTGTTACCCGAACTCAATCTGAAATTGGTCGAATTGGCCTACGAGCGAGTCGACATGGTTACTCGTCGTGGTGAATTTGCTGCTCGTGGAGGCATTCTCGACATTTTCCCAACCACCGCCGAGCACGCGGTTCGACTCGAATTCTTTGGCGACGAACTCGAGGAGATTCGCCAGTTCTCGGTTTCCGATCAGCGTTCGCTTTCTGGTGAAGCACTCGAGTCTCTAGAGATTTTCCCCGCTCGTGAAGTGATCATTACCCCGGGGGTCGCTGCGAAAGCACGCGAAATGGAACACGAGTTTCCGAACCTTTCCACGATGCTTTCTAAGATTGCCGAAGGCATTCCGGTTGAAGGAATGGAATCGCTGGCTCCGGTGCTAGTAGACAAAATGGTTCCGTTCACCAGCTATCTCCCGAAGGACGCAGCCGTAACTATCATCGGCCCGGAAAAGGCGGGGGCCAGAGCGGCTTCACTCGTTGAAACTAACGAGGAATTCCTGCATGCTGCGTGGGATGCAGCAGCCGAAGGCGCAGTAGCTCCGATTGATCTGAGTGCCGGTGGATTTCTTCCAATCAAGACATTCCTAGACGGCCTCAAAGACCACCAGCAAATTGAGATTAGTCAACTGCCTTCAGCCGACGACGAAGAAATCAATCTTCGCCTGTTAGACATTCCAAATTTCACTGTTGTTGAAACCAAGGTCGACCAGTGGTTGGAGGATCAACTCAAAGCAGGCCAAACGATTTTCATAGTCATGCCGGGACATGGCACCGCCGAGCGTTTGGTGGAAAAGCTAAACGGCCAAAGTATTCCAGCGAGGCTTTTTGAGACTCCTGAAGACGGCACCAATCAGGTCGTTGTTGGTCAGGCCAGTTTCCGAAAAGGGTTTGCCGCTCCCGAGAGCAAGCTCATTGTTCTCACCGAGGCCGACTATTACGGCAAGAACTCGAGTTACGTCAGCCCAAAGGCTCGAAAGTTGGCTGCCAGGCGCGGAGCGGCGGTTGACCCGCTTACCCTGAAGGGCGGCGACTACGTGGTTCACGAGATTCACGGAATCGGCAGGTTTGTGGAGTTAATCTCTCGCAAGAGTGGGGTGGCCGGCAACCAGCATGAGCGCGAATACCTTTTAGTTGAATACGCTCCCTCGAAACGTGGTCAGGCCAACGACACTCTCTACGTTCCAACCGACCATCTCGATTTACTTACTCGCTACGTTGGTGGCGAGGCGCCGGTTCTGTCCCGAATGGGAGGCTCCGACTGGGCCAACCAGAAGGGTCGTGCTCGCAAGGCCGTTCGCAAGATCGCCATCGACCTGGTGAAACTGTACTCAGCGAGGATGCAGGCCAAAGGTTACGCGTTTGGCCCAGACACCCCCTGGCAACGGGAGATGGAAGAGGCATTTCCGTTCGTTGAAACTCAAGATCAGCTCACCACCATCGACGAGGTGAAGCGAGACATGGAAAGCAGTGTTCCAATGGATCGCCTACTAGCCGGCGACGTTGGCTATGGCAAAACCGAGGTCGCAATTCGGGCTGCTTTCAAAGCCATTCAAGATGGCAAACAGGTCGCAATGCTGGTTCCAACCACACTTTTAGTTCGCCAGCACACCGACACCGTTGAACGCCGATTTGAAGGTTTCCCAATTAACGTTCGAAGCCTGTCTCGTTTCCAGACCGACAAAGAAGTGAAGTCGACGATTCAAGGGCTCCTTGAAGGAAGCGTCGACATGGTGGTCGGAACCCATCGCCTGCTTTCTGGAAATGTGAAATTCAAAAATCTCGGACTGATTATCGTCGACGAAGAACAGCGCTTCGGCGTTGAGCACAAAGAAAAGCTCAAGGAGCTGAAAGCCGACGTCGACGTTCTTTCGATGTCTGCCACGCCAATTCCAAGAACACTCGAAATGGCTGTCACGGGTATTCGCGAAATGTCCACTCTTGCCACGCCGCCTGAGGACCGCCACCCAATCCTGACCTTCGTTGGCGGCTACTCCGACAAGCAGGTAACTGCCGCGATCCACCGAGAGCTCCTCAGAGAGGGCCAAGTGTTCTTCGTTCATAACCGAGTGGAAAACATCGAACTCGTTGCCGACCACCTTAGAGAAATGGTGCCGGAAGCTCGTATTGCGGTGGCTCACGGCCAGATGGGCGAGAACTCCCTCGAGCAGGTAGTGGTTGATTTCTGGGAGAAGAAGTTCGACGTGCTAGTTTCAACCACCATCATCGAAACCGGAATCGACATTCCAAACGCCAACACCCTCATAGTTGACCGCGCCGAAAACTTTGGCCTGAGCCAACTCCACCAAATCCGAGGACGAGTAGGCAGAAGCCGGGAACGCGCCTACGCATATTTCTTCTACGACCCATCAAAGCCACTGAGCGAAACCGCTCACGACCGAC
>CALPUC020000098.1 GCA_943326655.2 Rhodoluna limnophila | reverse complement strand
GACTGGCGGTTTTTAGCCGCGACCATCCTGAACGGTGTCGTTTCGTTCCATTTCATCATTCAGGGTGTGGCACTACCGCTTTGGATTTTGCACTACACCGATGTTCCAAAATGGTGGGTCTCGGTTCTATTCGTTATCAATACCGTCCTGGTGACGGTTCTTCAAATCCGGCTTAGCCGAGGAACCGGAGACTTGATGGTTTCCGTGAAGAAGTTCCGCCTCGGAACCGCCTACCTTCTTCTTTCCTGCTTGGTTTACAGCTCGGCTGCGAATCTGGACATTTGGCTTTCGGCCACGATCCTCGGTGTGGGCATGGTGATTCATACACTGGGCGAACTTTACGCCGCGGCTGGCTCCTGGAGCATTGGCTTCGAGCTTGCTGTTGAGAAGCACATGGGGCAATACCAGGGGGTGTACTCGCTCGGCTGGGGGCTGGGCGGTACTTTTGGGCCGCTCTACATCACTGCGATGGTGGTTGGGCTCGGCGTTATTGGCTGGGTCATCATGGGTCTAGTTTTTCTGGCAGCCGGAATCGTCATGCACGCACTCGTGAAGAGTCACCCGGTACTAAGCGCCTAGCGACCGTACTTGCGAAGCAGGGCGTCGACTTCTTTGCTTTTCATGCCAACCCAGTTTTGAGTCGATTGAACAGCCCAGATTGAGGGCGCTTTAATCTGGGCGGCGATGGTTTTCATCTGCCCAACCAAATCGATTTGCTTCGCTGTTTCTTTCGCGGCTTTTAGTTCATCCAGATACTGATGGAAGCACGGTTTGTAGCGCAAGCATCGTGTAAACATTGATCCGCGACCCTTGGTTGTGATTTGGAAGTCGTCGTAAATCAGCGGGTAGCCGATATATGGGTCGTCCATCCGAAAGTTGAAAGCAAAGGTTTCGTCGGTGCCGGTGGGCATCATCGTGAATACCCCCATTGAATCGCTGCGTAGGTAGTAGTTGTTTACAATCACCCCGGAATAGCTGTCCCATGCCGAAATGAAGTTATCAACCGCCCACATCCGAATAAATTCGTCTCGGTCGGTGTATCTATCCATCGCCTTCCACCAGGACTTATTGTCTCTAATTCTTTGAACTTTTATTAGAGCCCGCAAATCGTCTTTGTTCGGGTTTTTCTTCCAGCCTTCTTTTACTTCAAAAACTGCCGTGTCACACTTCTCTCCGCCGCCGGCCGCCCCAGCTCGATTGACGTCGGTCCAGTGCTTGCAGGGTTCGTAGAGGTGTTTAGTTGGGGTGTTGAATCGGCTTTTCAAGAAAGCGTCGTCGTAAGGTTCGATGACTGCAAACAGGCCTTTTTGATAGGAACGCTTTCCAACGACCAAGGTCACTTGGGCGTAGCCAACTCGGGGCGCTGGAACATTCATCGCGTTATAAAGCTTGTATGCCGAATACTCGTGAATCTTGGAAACGTCTTGGGTCATGGAATTCAGTGTGAGTGACTGCAGAGTTCCAAGGAAGCCAAGTTTCATCACTCCGTCTCGTTTGAATTTCACACGAAGACTAGGACGATTGTTGATCAGGCTCGGGTTCTGCCGAAGCGTGCTGGTGCCCTTTAGGTTGAACTTCACCGGAAGGTTCTTGAAACTAATGCCAGCGTTCTCGTTTTCGATTGCGAATCTGGCTTCCACAGCAGTTTTAGGTTCGCGCGCGAGCGGGCCAACCTTGTCTTCGGTAATAGTGATGGTGATCTTGCTAACCGAGGTGCTGGAGAAGAAATCGTTGGCATTCGGTGCGGCTTTGGCTTCAGTTCCGAGAAAACTGACCAAGATGAGCACAGCGACACTGAACGCACCCCGAAGTTTCATACGGTAATCGTAACAACACAACCTGAGAGGTTTTCGGCTAACCTTTCACCATGATGAACAACGTAGTTGCCAGCGCGCGCCTCGCCCAAAAAGAGTGGGCAAAGGTGCCCGTGAGAACACGTGCGGGCATTTTCCTCCGCTTTTCAAAACTGGTTTTGGCCAGGCAGGATCAGATCTTGGACGTGATTCAGGAGGAGACCAAGAAGAATCGGCTGAGCGCTTTCGAAGAGCTGCTCGACACCGTTCAACTCACTCACTACTACGGACGACGCGCGACCAGCATTTTGAAGGAACAGCGTCGTCGTGGGGCGTTCCCAATTTTCACCAAAACTCGCGAAGTTCACCGCCCGGTTGGCGTGGTTGGGGTTATCACCCCCTGGAACTACCCGTTCACCCTGCCGGCAACCGATGTTGCTCCCGCGGTAATCGCCGGAAACGCGGTGGTTTTGCTACCAGACGAAATGACGCCGAAGATTGCCGACCTGATGTTGGAGCTAATGATTGAGGCTGGCCTTCCGAAGGGCGTAATCACCATCGTTCACGGCGGAGGTCGGGTTCACGGCTCTGCGCTGATTCAAGAAGTTGACTTCGTGATGTTCACCGGCTCAACCGCAACCGGACGAATTGTTGCCAAACAGTGCGCCGAACGCCTAATTCCTTTCTCTGCCGAACTCGGCGGAAAGAACCCGATGCTCGTGCTATCAGACGCCGACCCGGTGAAGGCCGCCGACGGAGCCGTTCGCGCCTGCTTCTCAAACAGCGGGCAACTCTGTATCGCTATCGAGCGAATCTACGTTGTGGAGAAAAGCTACGACGAATTCTTGAAGCACTTCGTTGCCAATACCAAGGCCATGAAACTTGGAGCAGGCAACGACTGGGAAATCACCATGGGTCCGCTGATCAGTGAGAAACAGTTTGTTCGCGTTCGCGACCAGGTAAACGAGGCCGTTTCCAAGGGAGCGAAAGTGGAAGTTGGCGGCAAGGTGCGCCCAGACATCGACCCAACCTATTTCGAGCCAACCATTCTCACCAACGTCTCCGACGGCATGGAACTCGGCCGCGGGGAGACCTTCGGCCCGGTGGTGGCGATTTACAAGGTGGCCAGCGATGCCGAGGCGATCGCCCGGGGTAACGACACCGACTACGGTTTGAACTCGAGCGTCTGGGGCGGAGCCGCTGCCAAGCGGGCCGCGGTGCAAATGGAATCCGGTTCGGTAAACATCAACGAGGGTTTCAGTGCCGGGTTTGCTTCTCACGATGCGCCGATGGGTGGCATGAAAACTTCTGGCCTCGGGCGTCGTCACGGCCGCGAGGGCTTACTCAAGTACACCAACTCTCAAACCATCTCTGTTCAGCGAATTGTGGGAATTGCTCCGATTGGCAAGCAGAGCAACCACGCTTTTGCCAAACTTCTCACTCGCCTACTAGGAATCTGGAACAAAATATCATGACCTACAAAGTTGCCCTAAACGGTTCACGCATTCTCATCACCGGCGGTGCTAGTGGCCTCGGCCGCCAGTTGGCTTTGCAGGGTGCGGCCAAAGGTGCCCACGCAATCATTTGGGACATGAATCTCGAAGCGGCCAAAAAGGTCGTCGCTGAAATCAAGAAAAACGGCGGAACCGGCGAGGCCCACAAAATCGACATAACCAATCGAGAAGCCGTGAACACATTGGCACTCAAGGTCGGCTCGGTTGACGTTTTGTTCAATAACGCCGGAGTGGTCTCGGGAGACTGGTTTTTGGACCTAAGTCCGGAATCAATCGAACGCACTTACAAGGTGAACGTTCTATCGCTCTACTGGATGACTCAGGCGTTCTTACCGGCAATGGTTCAGGCTGGACGAGGCTGCGTGGTTACCATTTCCAGCGCCTCTGGATTACTCGGGGTGGCCAAGCTCACCGACTACGCCGCCAGCAAGTTCGCAGCCTATGGCTTCATGGAGTCGCTTCGATCTGAGCTTCGCATGAAGGGTAGTCAGGTAAACACGCTCACCGTTTGCCCTCACTACATTGGCACCGGCATGTTCGACGGGGTCAAGAGCAAATTCCCTGTTTTCTTGCCGATCCTCGACGAAGTGAAGGTGGCCGCCAGAATTCTAGGCTCCGTAGAGAAGGGCAAGGCAATGCTGGTTCTGCCTAAATTCGTTCACGTGATTCCGATTACCCGAGCGTTGCCGATTCGAGCCTTCGACGCGGTAACTGATTTCTTTGGCGTAAACCGAACCATGGACAAATTCCGCGGCCGCAAGTAGCAGCTACTTTTTAGGGATTATGATTTCCGCTGGCTTCAGCCGGTTTGCCGCAAAGTCGTTTACTTTATTGTCGCTCGGGTAACCGAGCGAGATTCCGTAAAGAAGCTGGTATCCCTTGGGAACATTGAACTCACTTCGCACAATGTCGTCGTAAGCACTAACCGCGCCTTGAGCGCAGGTGCCGAGCCCCCTGGCGTGTGCTCCTAGCATCAGGTTCATCACGAATAGCCCGGCGTCGTTGGCAGAGAATTTGCCGAGGCTGGTGTGGGTGAAGATGAACAGCTCAACCGGTGCGCCAAAGAATTCATAGTTTCGTGCCCAGGCGGCATCACGAGCTTTACGGTCTTTGCGATCAATCCCCATGTGG
>CALPUC020000097.1 GCA_943326655.2 Rhodoluna limnophila | reverse complement strand
TTGAACCATCACACGTTCACAGATCACATCTTCGAGTATCAAGTTGAAGAATTTGTTTTTGACCGCTCACACTGGACGCCGGAAGAACACAGAGACGTTCTGGAAATCAAGTGGTGGACGACTGAAGAGCTATCTGGGACGGGCGAATTGATTAGCCCGCCTGGTCTGGTCTCATTAGTATTGAACCGATAATGCACATTATGTCAACTAGCATTTATGAAGGCTAGAACGGGCACTTCCCTAACTCTGTGTTGCACTCATCCAGGTTGAAAGCTTCTGAGCTGCGCGTCCGCTCTCAAGAGCTTCCGTAACAGTTTGGAGCGCGCCATCGAATCGTTCGATTAGCGGTTCGTCAATCTTGCTTGAATCGGAAGCCAATTCGAAGGCGACGATTCCGGCCGCCGCGTTCAATCGCACGATATCGGCAACCGGGCCTGAATATGCTCCCTCAAACAGAGATTTGGCCACCTGAGCGTTGTGCTGGGCGTCTCCGCCCACTAAATCAGCCAAATTCGCCTGCACTAAGCCTAAATCTGCTGGATTTAGCTGAGTTTTGCGCACCTCTCCCCCAGAAACCTGCCAAATATCGCTAATTCCGGTGGTAGTGAGCTCGTCCAAGCCATCAGAACCGCGGAAAACCAGGGCAGAACGCCCTCTAGCCGCCATTTCCTCGGCCATGAGCGGTGCAATCGCACCGTTGGCAACGCCTAGCGAGGTGGCAATGGGCTGAGCGGGGTTTGCCAGTGGTCCTAGAAAGTTGAAAGTGGTTGGAATACCTAGTTGCCTGCGAATTGGGGCAACATAGCGCATCGCGGGGTGGAAAACTGGCGCGAAAAAGAACGTAATCCCAACTTCGCGGAACACATCAGCCACTCGCTCTGGTGAAAGATCTAGTCGAACCCCCAAAACCTCAAGCATTTCAGAAGAACCAGTCTTGCCGCTGGCTGAACGGGAACCGTGCTTCATTACGGGAACACCAGCTGCCGCGGTCAGAATTGCGGCCATTGAGGAAATGTTTACCGTACCCACCATGTCTCCCCCGGTGCCCACGATATCAACCGCCTGATTTCCGGTGTCGAGAATCACCGCATTGCGGAGCATTACGTCCACGAGACCAGACAATTCTTCGACGGTTTCGCCCTTTGCGCGAAGAGCCATCATGAAGGCGCCAACCTGAGCTTCACTTGCTTCGCCCGACATAATCTGCGACAAAGCCCAGTCGGCTTCACTTCTATCCAGGGCGTTCTGGTCAAGCAATTTGCCGAGAATCTCAGGCCAGGTGTTCGCAAACGTCATAAAGGCAAGTTTAGGGGCGAAAATACGCTGGAAATCAACTCTCTCAGCGCCTCTAACGATTATGATTGGAGTATGTCTGCGACCTCAGCAACCTCTAAACAAATCAACCGCCCCAGCCCAACGTCGGTCGGAACTATTGTTTGGCTCGGCAGCGAAGTTATGTTCTTTGCCGCTCTGTTTGCAATGTATTTCAGTCTTCGCACTGCATCACCAGAACTATGGGCCGCTGAGACCGGAAAACTAGATGTCCCGTTTGCACTAATCAACACTCTGATCCTTGTCGCATCCTCATTCACCGCCCAATTTGGAGTATTTGCCGCAGAACGCATGCAGCCACGCTCCACCGGTGGTTCGCCACTGAAATGGGGAATGGTGGAGTGGTTCATGATTTCCTACGTGCTCGGAGCAATCTTCGTGTCCGGCCAGGTTTGGGAGTACGCAAAACTCATCACCGAAGGCGTTGCCTTCGACTCGAATTCATACGCCAGCGCTTTTTACATCACCACCGGTTTCCACGCCCTACACGTAACCGGAGGGTTGATCGCCTTCTTGATCGTTATCGGACGCACATTCGCAGCGAGAAAATTTGGTCATGCTGAGGCAACAAGCTCCATTGTGGTCTCCTACTACTGGCACTTCGTAGACGTTGTCTGGGTCGGGCTATTCCTAATCATCTACGTGCTCAAGTAATCGACAAGAAAAATCACAATGGCAAATAAAAATAAGAAGTTTTCTCGCAGAAGTCCATTCGCTGCAGCCCTTGTTCTAATCGCAGGGTTGGTAGTAAGCGGAGGAACTTACGTTGCTGCAAGCGCTGCAGTTTCGAACGCCACCCCAAAAACTGAAGTGGACCAAGAGTTAATCGAAACTGGAAAGAAACTGTTTCTCGCAAACTGCGCCAGCTGTCACGGTAAAAATGCTGAAGGAGCCCAAAGTGGCCCTTCCCTAATTGGTGTCGGTTCTGCGTCTGTCGACTTTCAAGTTGCTACCGGTCGCATGCCAGGTCAGGCTTCTGGGCCTCAGATGGAAGTAAAGCCTGTTCAGTTCAAGCAGGAAGACATTGACGCGCTAGCCGCCTATGTCGCTTCACTCGCACCGGGGCCTGAGTCTCCAACCGATGAATACCTGGCAATAAAGGGTGACGCAGCCAAGGGTGGCGAGCTATTCCGCATCAACTGTGCGATGTGTCACAACGCTGTCGGCGCCGGTGGAGCGCTGACTGAGGGTAAGTACGCTCCCCCGCTCAAGGACACTGAGGCCAGGCACGTTTATCAGGCCATGGTTACCGGTCCTCAGAACATGCCCGTGTTTTCGAATAGCAACCTTTCGGTTGAAGCTAAGACCGACATCATCACCTACCTGCAGTACGTTCAAGAAAACCCTTCAGTTGGAGGAGAAGAACTTGCAAACCTCGGACCGGTTGCTGAAGGTCTCGTCGTCTGGTTTGGTGTGCTCGGCCTGATCGTACTAATCACCATTTGGCTCGGCGCCAAGTCGAACTAGGGTCAAGGGAAGAAATATAAAGTGACTGAGAACTCTAAAGACTTAGCGAAAATCGAATCGACTGAAGAGCACGAGTACGCTTCAGGGTTAGCGGTTGTGTCACCAGACAAAATCGCCGATCCAGGTATCGAGCCGCATCGGATTCGAATGACCGAGAAGAGCGTTAAGCACGAAAAAGCGGCGGCACGCCAGGTTTCAGCTCTATTCAGCCTTTCAATCCTCGGCAGCGCCTTCGCTGTTTGGGCCTATTTCGCTTTCCCCTTTGACGGCGAAACTGCGGGCTCACTTCGTTACAACACGATTTTCTTGGGCCTAGGTATAACTCTGGGTCTATTTGGAATAGGAATTGGGGCCGTTCACTGGGCTAAAACCCTAATGCCAGACGCTGAAGTTTCGGAAGAGCGCCACCTTGCCAGAGGAAGCGAAGAGGTTCGAGCTGCCGCAGTTGAAATTATTCGGCTAGCCGACCAAGAATCTGGATTCTCTCGCAGAAAACTCATTCGTAGAACTCTCTACGGGGCTCTAGCTCTTTTCCCAATTCCGGCAATTGTGATGTTCAGTGACCTCGGGCCTGACCCCAAAGATTCACTGAATCACACCATGTGGGCAAAGGGCGGTTTGCGTCTAGCACGCGACCCAGACGGCACCGCAATCAAAGCTGCCGATGTGCAGATAGGTTCTGTCTTTCACGTGATTCCAGAAGGTCTAGTAGACCTTGAAGCTCCAGATCTTCTAAACGAAAAAGCTAAGGCCGCCGTGCTCCTAGTGCGTGTTGAGCCAAGCGTCATTACAGAAAAGCAACGCGAATGGGGCTACGAGGGTATCGTTGCCTATTCAAAGATTTGCACGCACGTTGGTTGCCCGGTTGCTCTGTATGAGCAACACACCCACCACCTACTGTGCCCCTGCCACCAGTCAACTTTTGATTTAGCTAACGACTGCGCTGTCATCTTCGGCCCAGCCAGCCGGGCACTACCTCAGCTAAAGATTGAAGTGGACGCAGAGGGTTATCTAGTGGCACCGGGCGACTTCGCAGAGCCAGTAGGACCAGGATTTTGGGAGCGTAAGGTATGAGTAACGCGGTAGAGACCAAGAAAAAAGGCGGAGCACTTGCTGGAACCGCCAACTACCTGGATGAGCGCGTTGGCGTGGCAGGAATCCTTAAGGAGTTCGGTCGCAAAATCTTCCCTGACCACTGGTCGTTCATGCTTGGAGAAGTTGCCCTATACAGTTTCTTGGTAATCCTTCTTTCAGGTACCTTCCTAACTTTCTTCTTTGACCCTTCGATGGCGGAAACCCATTACCACGGTGTTTATGCTCCGCTGAAGGGTATGCCAATGTCGGTTGCCTACCAATCGACTCTTGACATCTCGTTTGAAGTTCGCGGCGGTCTGCTAATGCGCCAAGTCCACCACTGGTCGGCGCTTCTATTCGTTGCAGCTGCTGGTTTGCACATGCTACGCGTGTTCTTCACCGGAGCCTTCCGTAAACCTCGTGAAATTAACTGGGTCGTTGGCTTCATGCTTTTCGTTCTCGGAATGGCTGGTGGTTTCACCGGTTACTCACTACCAGACGACCTTCTTTCTGGTAACGGTCTTCGCATCATCGATGGAATGATCAAGGGGCTGCCGTTCATTGGCACCACGACATCTTCTCTACTATTCGGTGG
>CALPUC020000096.1 GCA_943326655.2 Rhodoluna limnophila | reverse complement strand
TGGCTTTCACTTGGGCAACCGGTGAGCCAGATTTGATAGCTACTGCCCTGACCATCCAGTTTGCTGATCGCACACCCAGGGCTAGTGGTGAATGAGGAACTGGTTAGCCCGGTAACCGATTCACTGAATTCCAGTCGATACTCGATTAGGTCGGCTCCCACTGAACTGCTTTGATAGCTCAACACTGCGGGGGCTTCGTAATCGGTTACTGCGATTTTGGAGAGCACGTCTGCGGCTGGGCCGATGTTGCCGAAAGGGTCGACTATCTGATTTTTCAAGAGGCGAAGTGAAACGTTAGCAGCGCTTTGGCAGCTGGTTACGAGAACATTAGCCTCCGAGTTATTCGTCATAGTGATTGTGCCGAGCTGGCAACCGCTACCGGAGAGTTGGAAGGCGCTGGCAGTTGGCTTGGTGAAGCTTTCCGTTGACGTTAGGCGAAACAGAACAGGGTTGGAGTTGGTGGGCGTGGCCGGCGATTCGATTTGGAAGCTCGGGGCCTGTGAATCAATTGACAGCGTGCTGCTGGCAAGGGTTTCAACGGCAGGCCCGGAGCCAGAGCCGATAACGGCATTTGGTCGCAACGAAAGGTTCAGAGTGCCGTTGGTGCAGCCGGTGATCTTCACTGTGAAGTTATAGCCATTTCCCGTTGCGGTTGCCACGGTGCATCCCGATGCAGTGCCGGCGAACTTGAAATCGAACGGGTCCAAATCGTAGACCAACTGATCGAAGGTTATTGAATAATCGGCATTACCCGAGGTGGAATTTGCCGGTGTAACCAGAGTGAACGCGGTGACCGCAGGGGCAAAGGTGTAGCGAAGCACAACCTGCCCGTGGCCACTACGAACGCCAGCCTGATGGGCAACCGAGGTGGTTAGGGCCATGGTGGCGAATGACGAACCCCCACCTCCTCCAGAACCGTCTAGTCCCCCAAGCACTCCATCGGCTCCGCCACCGCCGCCACCAAAGAAGCCACCTCCGCCTCCACCTCCACCGGCAACGTTTCCACTGCCACCAATTCCTCCGGCGCCGAGTGTGCCCACGGTTCCATTTCCCGTGGTTACGCCAAGCCCTCCAACACCGCCAGCAACTTGCGTGCCTCCCCCGCCGGCTGTGCCGGACGGGTTTCCCTTGCTACCAGAACTCGCGATGGTTAGACCGCCAGCGCCGCCAGCGCCACCGATCCATCCGCCGGTTCCACCGCCACCACCGGCAACCACAACTCGATCGCCGAGGTTGGAGCTCGTGCGCAAATCTGAAGCTCCACCTCCAGACCCCTGGTCGCCGTGACCGTTGCCAGACATCCCACCTCCGTTGAAGCCTCCCGGGGCAGAGTTAGCACTGGCACCCAAGCCGCCGACAAACACAGTGAGTGAGCTTGGAATAACGGCGAAGTAGCCAGACACCGAGCCACCTTTACCGCCCGAGCGACCACCCTGAGCACCGTAAACCTCGAAGTAGAGAGACGACACTTTCGGTGGCGGTGTCCAGACGTAAGAATCTCCGGTGTAGTCGAAGGTCACCCAGCAGGTGCCTTCCGAGCAGTAAGGGGTCGGGTTTGGGCTAACTGCTTGAGAAGGTGCGGTGATAGCTAGACCAATTGCGGCTGCTGCAGCCAGAGTTGCGGATACGAGTTTTAGCCAGCGGCGTGATTTCTTTGAATGCATGCCGACAAATGTAAAACTCCCGCCGAATCAACGACGGGAGTTTTCCACAGTTTTTCGGTGCTAGCCCAAACGAGCCTTCAGGTTGGTAGCAATCGACGCCATGAATTCGTCGGTGCTCTGGTAGGCCTGCTCCCTGCCGATAAGCGCCGCTAAGTCTTTGGTCATGTGACCAGACTCAACAGTCTTCACGATTACGTCTTCCAAAGTTTCCGCAAACGCGCGAACCTCTGGGGTGCCGTCGATCTCGGCACGAGCGATTAGCGCGCGAGTCCAGGCGAAGATTGAAGCAATCGGGTTGGTCGAGGTTGGTCTACCGGCCTGCCATTCCCGGTAGTGACGAGTCACTGTTCCGTGAGCAGCTTCAGCGAGTGTGGTCTTGCCATCTGGGGTGGTTAGCACCGAGGTCATGAGACCCAGTGAACCAAATCCCTGAGCCACGGTGTCCGACTGCACATCGCCGTCGTAGTTCTTACAAGCCCAGACGTAGCCACCTTCCCACTTCAGAGCAGCGGCCACCATGTCGTCGATTAGACGGTGTTCGTAGGTGATTCCGGCTGACTTGAAACGGTCGGCGTACTCGGCGTCGAAGACTTCCTGGAAGGCGTCTTTGAAAGCGCCGTCGTAGGCCTTCAAGATGGTGTTCTTGGTTGAAAGGTACACCGGGTAGTTGCGGCTTAGGCCGTAGTTGAAGCTGGCTCTGGCGAAATCGCGAATCGAATCCATGTAGTTGTACATACCCATGGCCACACCACCGTGTTCCGGGTAGTCGGCAATCGTGTGGGTCACAACTTCGCCGCCATCGGCAGGAGTCCAGGTCATGGTTACTCGGCCAGCGCCGGGAACCTTAAAGTCGGTTGCCTTGTACTGGTCGCCGTGAGCGTGACGACCAATGATGATCGGCTTGGTCCAGCCTGGCACCAAACGAGGAACGTTTGAAATGATGATTGGCTCGCGGAACACAACGCCGTCGAGGATGTTACGGATGGTGCCGTTTGGGCTCTTCCACATCTTCTTCAGCTTGAACTCTTCAACGCGTGCTTCGTCTGGGGTGATGGTTGCACACTTCACACCAACGCCGTGCTTCTTGATGGCGTGAGCCGAGTCAATCGTCACCTGGTCGTCGGTGGCGTCTCGGTTCTCAATTGAAAGATCGTAATACTCGAGATCGACATCGAGAAAAGGGAGGATCAGATTGTCCTTGATGTTCTGCCAAATGATACGGGTCATTTCGTCGCCGTCTAATTCGACGACTTTTCCTACAACTTTGATTTTTGTCATAATTTCCAGCCTAATTGTTTAGTGATAAAAGTGGCGTTCGCCGGTGAAGTACATGGTGATTCCGGCTGCATCGGCGGAATCGATAACTTCCTGATCGCGCATTGAACCCCCTGGTTGAACTATTGCGCGCACCCCACCCTCAATTAGGAGTTCTACTCCATCTTTGAAGGGGAAGAATGCATCAGACGCAGCTACCGAACCCTGGGAGCGGTAACCGGCGCGGTCGATAGCCAAGCGGCAGCTGTCGACTCGGTTCACCTGACCCATGCCAACGCCAACCGAGGCGCCATCTTTGGCTAGCAAAATACCGTTCGACTTAACTGCTCGGCAGGCACGCCAGGCAAAGGCCAGGTCGTTCAGGGTTGCTGAATCGGCTTTGGGGCCTGCCACCAAGCGCCAGTTTGAGGCATTGAAGGCCGTAAATTCGTCTGGGTTTTGCATTAGCAAACCGCCTGAAATTTGTTTCACTTCAAACGCCTCGCGCGAGTAGTTGGCAGGAAGCTCTAATAGGCGCAGGTTTTTCTTGGCGAGGAGAATCTCTAGTGCTCCCAGTTCGAAGGCCGGGGCAACAATTACCTCGGTGAAAATGTCACCGATCTGGCTCGCCATTACTGCGGTAACGGGTCGGTTGGCGGCAATCACTCCGCCATAGGCAGACATTGGGTCGCAGAGGTGAGCCTTGGCGTGGGCATCGGCGATTGGGTCGGCTTCGCTGGCTGACCCGACAGCGATTCCGCACGGGTTGGCGTGCTTGATAATCGCCACGGCAGGTTCGGTGTGATCGTAGGCGCTGCGCACGGCGGCATCGGCATCGACGTAGTTGTTGTAACTCATTTCCTTGCCGTTGAGAAGCCTTGCCTGGGCGATACCCGACACAGCCCCTTCGCCGATAGAACGGTAAATGGCAGCAGCCTGGTGAGCGTTTTCTCCGTAGCGAAGGATGTTTGCCAGTTCACCCTCGAGAGCGATTTTTGCTGGGAAGCCAGGGTTTTTGTTCTCGTTTTCGCTGGTCTGACCGGCCTGCTGCTTCCACTGTGCGGAAAGCTCGCTGGCGAACCAGTCGGCAACTGCGGAATCGTAACGAGCGGTGTGGGCAAAGGCAACCGATGCCAATTCGCGCCGCTGCTGCAGGTTGGTTCCACCTTCGTTTAGTGCGGCGATGATCTCCGGGTATCGTGCTGGTTCAACCACGATGGCCACGTTGGCATAGTTTTTCGCCGATGCTCGAACCATGGCTGGGCCACCGATGTCGATCTGTTCGACAACCTGCTCTCCCTTTGCGCCCGAGGCAACGGTCTGCATGAACGGGTAGAGATTCACCACGACCAACTGGAACGATTCAATGCCAAGTTCAACTAGCTGGTCTTCGTGAGATTGCAGGCGCAAATCGGCTAGTAGGCCGCCGTGGATTTTTGGATGCAGCGTCTTCACACGGCCGTCGAGCGACTCAGGGAATCCGGTAACTTCAGAAACCTCGGTTACCGCGTAACCGGCGTCGGCGATGGTTTTAGCCGTCGAGCCGGTTGAAACTATTGCAACTCCCG
>CALPUC020000095.1 GCA_943326655.2 Rhodoluna limnophila | reverse complement strand
GCATTCCCAACTTCATTACCAGCATTCTTCGCCGCTCTCAAGATCTCAGTGCCGGGTGCAATAACCGGAGCCCTGCTGGTTGAATGGCTCGCCACCGGTGGAGGCATCGGCTACGGAATCGTATCGGCCGTTGGCCGCGCCAAGGCAAACGAAGTTTGGGCATACGTGGTCGTAATCACGCTCGTCTCGATAGTTCTCTACAATCTTGTTGCTCTAATCGAGGATTCGGTCCTGGCCAAATTTGGTCACGCCACTAAGAAATAAAAAGCGCCCTCTATCTACTGGGCTTAGGCTTAGAGAGTGCTCTCGCGTCTACTAACAATCTCCCGCCCGGTTCTCTGGATCAACACCATTGGCACGACGCTGATGGGCGTCTGGCTAACTGGCTCGCTCTGGGATTGGAACGCTCTGGTGATTCTGATTTGGGTCACCTTTCCGTTCAATCTCTTGATTTACGGAATCAACGACATTTTCGACCAGGACACCGACAACATAAACATTCGCAAGGGTGGTTTTGGCGGTGCCAAGATCGATCCGAAAGAAGTCCCGTGGATTGCCTGGGGTGTAGCGCTAACCAACATTCCATTCCTTGTCTATTTCGCATTCGTTTTCCCCTTAGACGCCAACATCTGGATGTGGGCATACAGCCTCACCTTCCTTTTTTATTCGGCTCCCCCGGCTCGTTTCAAGGGTCGGCCATTTTTGGATTCGATTAGCAACGCCGACTACGCATTCCCTCTCGCTTTTGTGCCTTTGGCCCTCGGGGTAGAGCCCAACTGGTTGGCAGTGTTTGCTTTGATGGCCTGGAGTTTGGCAAAACACACCTACGACGCCATCCAGGACATCGAAGAAGATGCATTTGTGGAAATCAACACAACCGCAGTCTTTTTAGGCGCGAAGAAGTCTTTGATCTGGGTTGGATTTTGGTGGTTGGTTTCCACTGTTCTCTTCGCGTTCGTGAACATCCCGTTGGCAATTGCCAACGCCGCTTACGCGGGCTGGTTGATTTGGTTGATCCAGCGCAACGACTCGGGTGAAAACGCCAAGCGCGTTTACAAGTACTCGGTTGCTTACCCCTATGTTGTTGGAACCGTTGCCGGGGTTCAACTGGTGGCATGGATTCTTTTTGAATCGCTAAAGCTCTAATGAAGAAAATCGTTATTGTTGGGGCTGGGCTCGGAGGCCTTACTGCAGCCGCTTTGCTAGCTAAGGCGGGCCACGACGTTACGGTTCTTGAAGGAAATTCTTGGATTGGCGGGAAGTCTCGACGAATCGATGTTGGTGGTCAGAGAATCGACACCGGGCCGTCGCTGATCACTTTCCCGGGAGTGCTAGACGAACTGTATCGACGCTATGACTCTCTAGGTGCTCCCAGTGACGCTGGCGCAATCGCCGGACTCACTCTTGAAAAACTGCCAGAGGTGGGTAGGTACTTTTTCCGAGACAAAGTGGTTAATCTTCCGGTTGAAGCCGGGCACGAATGGTCTGATGCGTGGAACCGCTTTGATTCCATTCACGGCAAACTCAGCCCCGAAATCACAACGCTTCTGACCACCAGCCCTTACTCGATGAAGACTCTGAAGCCGGTTGGTGCCATGGTGAAGAACTACGGGCTAACCCTCTCAACCTCTAGTTACCTAAACAGTCTGAAATGGCTTCCAGAGGGTCTTCGTGAGGTGATCGCAATTCACACGCTAAACGCTGGTATTGCGCCAGAGCGCACCCTGGCTCTCTACGCCACACTGCCGGCAGTTATGGCCCGAGAGGGCATCTCGGTTCCAGTTGGCGGCGTCTATGAGATTGCTTTGGCACTAGGCAGATTGGCAACGGAAGCCGGAGCCAAGATTCTCACCAACACCAAGGTGAGTAGCATTCGTAAAGGTCTGGTTAGCTCGTCGGCAGGAGATTTCAAAGCTGATGTGGTTATCGGGGCCACCGACGCCCAAGTTCTTAGCGGGTTACTGGGTCGTCCGAGCACTTCAACCAAGAGAGCTTCGTGCTCAGGTGTTGCTTTGTTCGTGACCCTGAAAAAGCCTCTGCCAGATCACGTGGTGACGCATTCGGTGATTATGCCCAGTAGCCCGGCCGAATTGCATGAATCGCTAGATGCCAGAAGCGTTCCCGAAGAGACCATGGCGTTTTTGAACTACTACCGACCAGGACACATCTACCCAAACACGAAGTCCACTGCAGCAATTTTGCTAACGGCACCGGCGAACGGGGAAAAGTTCACCATCAATCACCCGTTTGTCCAGCGGGAACTGGTTCGAATTAGCAAAATGATTGGACTCGATTTCAACATTGCCGACCTGATTGAAGACCACCAACTACTCGACCCTTCTTACTTCTCCGAATTCGGCGCCAGTGGCGGGTCGCTCTACGGAACCACCCGCCCGATTTGGCAGGGTGGGCCGTTTCACCTGCCAAGTTACAACTCGCTCTTCCGCCCGTGGCTTTGGCGAGTTGGCGCTTCGGTTCACCCCGGTGGCGGCGTTCCGGCTGTTCTCGGTGGCGCGATGAGCTCGGTTGGAAGTTTACTGAAACGAATCGGAGCAAATAGATGAGCAAAGTGCGCTTGGGCCTAAAGATACTTCTCGGCATAGCTCTCGCCTATGCCGGAATCGGCCACCTATCCTTTAGCCGAATCGCTTTTCAGGCGCAGGTTCCGCCCTGGCTACCGATGGATCCAGATTTGGTAGTGATTCTTTCCGGCCTGGTCGAAATCGCCCTCGGTCTGGCGCTGATTTTTCTCAAGAAATGGGAACGTCAGGTTGGAATCATCGTTTCGCTGTTTTTCTTGGCCGTGTTTCCCGGCAACATTTCACAGTACTTAACCCAGACTGATGCGTTTGGGCTCAATTCGGATTCAGCCAGGGCAATCCGACTTATTTTCCAACCGGTTCTAGTGCTCTGGGCTCTCTGGTCCACCGGCTTTTTCAAGCCACGCAAGGACTAAAGGTTCTGCTCAGCCCATATTTGAATTGCGTCGTAGTGGTATTTGCCCAGACCCGGCGCTACGGCGTCGTAGGAATCTTTGTAAGGGCTCGGCAAAATGTAGCTCATGGCTAAAGACTTGTAGGTTTCTTTGGTTGGCGCCCAAAACTTAGACACAAATTCATAGTGCTTTCTCACGAGCTCTTGAACCTTATCGTCAGCTGGGTTCAGCCCTTCACTCATCGCCTCGGCAAAGCCCTTGGTGATTTCACCAAACTCAACAGTGAACTGGTTGGTTTCGGACTGGGTGTATTTGTTTTGGTACTGACCTGAGAAGATTCCCAAACTATTCTCGAATGTCATCGCCTTTTGGCCTCCAAGAGTTCTGCTGGCATACCGCTGCCCTTTGGCTCTGAATTTACCAGTTCAAGCCAAACGATGATTCTCTGCTCGTTACTCCATTTGGGGTGGCAACTCGTCATGGTCATATATTTTCCTCCAATAATCGCGCCGTTCATTCCTTTGGGAAGGTCATCAATCACGCCGATTTCACTGGGCTTTACTATTTTGGTCTGTCGGTATTCATAAGTGAACCAAGAGTCATTTGTCTCCACCCAGACTTTGTCGCCGGTTTTAAGCCGATCGATATCAGCAAATGGGGCTCCGTGGCTAGTTCGGTGAGCGGCAACGGCGAAGTTCCCCTTTTCACCTGGCCAATCGCTTGATAAGTAGTGGCCAACCCCAACAACGTTCAGGGTGATTTTCTGGAATGTTCCCTGCCCAATGAGCCGCTCGTAATCGTTTCCGAATTTGGGAACGTGCATCTTGGCGAAAACCGCACCCTGCTTGAGGTTTGGCTTGATTGCGATGAACTTCTTGGAGCTCGGCTCTTTGTCGGCTACAAACTGCTGCGCCTGTTTCTGTTGCGTTGAGCTAACCAGCGGATCGTTGACGAACAATTGCCAAACCACGTAGAGCATGAGGATAATGCCGATGGTTATAAGTAGTTCCCCCAAAACCTGGATGAATGAAGGCCTACTCGTGCGAGACGCCCTAGCCATTTACCGATGGTTCTTCCGGAAAAAGGGTCTCTACAAAAGGGAAAACGATAAAGAACAAAACTGACACAACAAATGCCAACAGAACGACGACCTGAAGTACTTTTAGAACGAAATTTCCGGGTAGTAACCGAAACAACGCTGAATACATGTGTTCCTTCAAATTGCGAGCAAATCCGGTAAGTTTCTGAAGTTCGCGAGCACGAACATTGCGATGTTTCTAGTTTAAGCAGACACCTAACCTTGGTCTATCTATATCCGAGGGGAAACATGCGCTCGCCTATTTTTAAGCGTACTGCAGGGGTCTTTCAAAAGACACTAGCTTTCCTTGCCGTAGCAATTTTTTCGCTCTTTTCAATTGGTCTTGGTTCTGTCGCGCAGGCGGCCGTCAGCAACGGCATCGAGGTTGATGTGTATAGCAATTACCAAAATGGAGCAAGTAAAAAACCTTGGGCTAACCCAGCCGATCTAAATGGCCTAAACCTTTGCCGCTCAACCACAATTTCCCAAATTAACTGGACGCAGAGCAGCGGCAGCT
>CALPUC020000094.1 GCA_943326655.2 Rhodoluna limnophila | reverse complement strand
TTATCGGCGACGGAATCGAAGCGCTAATAAAGAAATACCGTCCTGGGCAAATTGCAATCGAGCGAGTTTTCGCACAGTCCAATGTGAGATCTGTCATGGGAGTGGCACAGATTTCCGGTGTGGTTCTCTACCTAGCGCGTAAATATGACATCCCTGTTGAGATGCACACCCCGAGCGAGGTGAAGGCCGCCGTAACCGGTTCTGGAAGAGCTGAAAAAGCCCAAATTGGTAATGCTGTTGCCAAGATTCTAGGACTTCCCGAAATTCCTAATCCAGCCGACTCTGCCGATGCCATCGCGATTGCAATCTGCAATGCCTGGAAAAACTCGGTAGTCAAAGCTGACGGCAAAACTCAAACCTCGGCACAGTCTGCTTGGCTAGCTGCTGAGCGAGTTGCCTCTAGAAGACCCAGGGGTTAGTTAGCATTTAGAGGTGATTGCTTCTCTCCGCGGAATTGTTCAAAGCACATCGTTGAATTCGGTGGTCTTAGACGTTTCGGGCGTTGGCTACCTGGTGCAAATAATTCCTTCCTTGGCGCTTAATGCCAAAGCGGGGGATGAGCTGTTCCTCAACACCGCCTTTATAGTTCGCGAAGACGCATTCACCATCTTCGGGTTCCAGACCACCGAAGAGCTTTCAGCTTTCGAGTTGTTGCGATCGGTCACCGGGGTTGGCCCCAAGTCTGCTCTTTCGATAATTCACCAACTGGGTGTCGAACTCCTAGGTTCAGCGGTTATGAACGAGGACGATAACGCGTTCAAACAAGTGAGTGGAATCGGACCCAAAACCGCAAAACTCATCGTCGTTACCCTAGCTGGCAAGATCGGAGGAGCTGGAAACAAGGGTTTGTCTTCCGTCGATTCGGAAATTGTGGCAGCGCTGGTTGGTCTTGGCTACGCGCCAAAAGCTGCAGATCAAGCTGTAACCGAGGCGCGAGTCGGATTGAAAGACGGGTCCAAAGAAGATCTGTTGCGACGCTCGCTGGCTTTGCTTGGAACGCGATGAACGAAGACTTGTTGGCGCCTGAGCCGGAAGAGAATGAATTAGCATTCGAGGCCGCGGTGCGTCCTAGCAATCTAGAGGGTTTCGTTGGTCAGCAAAAGGTGCGACAGCAGCTTCAGTTGGTTTTAGAGTCAGCAAAACTTCGAGGCACAAATTCCGACCATATTTTGCTGGTTGGCCCGCCGGGGCTCGGTAAAACTACTCTGGCGCTGATCGTTTCAAACGAAACAGGCCATCCAATTCGTCTGACCTCGGGTCCGACCATTCAGCACGCCGGCGATCTTGCATCAATTCTCAGTTCTCTCACGGCTGGCGAAATCCTATTCATTGATGAAATCCATCGAATGTCCCGGTCGGCGGAGGAAATGCTCTATCTTGCAATGGAGGACTATCGCGTTGACGTTATGGTCGGCAAAGGTGTTGGGGCGAACTCGATTCCCCTAGAGCTTGCTCCATTCACTCTGATTGGCGCAACCACCCGTTCCGGCATGCTTCCTACACCGCTTAGAGATCGATTCGGCTTTACGGGGCACCTTGAGTTTTACGACGCAACAGAGTTGGAAGAGGTCGTGCGGCGGAGCGCGGTTCACCTGAATGTCAATCACGACAAAGATTCGCTGGCCGAAATTGCACGTCGCTCCAGGGGAACGCCGAGAATCGCCAATCGACTTCTTCGAAGGGTTCGCGACTTCGCGCTCGTGAACGATCACTCGGTGATAACCGTTGAGGTGGCAAAGGCCGCCCTTGCGCTTTACGAGGTAGACGAACTCGGGCTTGATCGAATCGACAAGCAGTTGCTTGAGCTACTTACCGGACGTTACGCAAACAAGTCTGTGGGGTTATCTACCCTGGCGGTTGCTCTAGGCGAAGAGGCAGACACCATTGAGGCTGTTGTTGAGCCTTATCTGGTTCGTACCGGGCTAATTGTTAGAACTCCTAGGGGCAGAGAAGCAACGGCTGCGGCTTTCGCACATATGGGCAAACATCACCATTCGAACAGCACCCAGACCACGCTTGACCTATAATTATTGAGAACCTGTTACACAAACCCTAAGGATTGTCATGCCTCCACTAGATACGTTATTTCCCCTAATTCTCATCGGTGGAATGGTGGTATTCATGGTTATGAGTGGCCGTAAGCGTAAAGCTCAAGCGGCTGAAATGGCTACCAAGGTTCAGCCTGGAGCGAAGGTAATGCTCACCAGCGGAATTTACGGGGATGTTACTTCAGTTACCGAAGACCGCATAACGGTGGTAACCGCAGGTTCAACCAAACTTGAGGTAGCCAAGGGCGCTGTTGTTCGTGTCGTTGAAAATGCGCCGGTCAAGAAAGCAGCAGCCAAGCCTGCTGCTGCCAAAAAGCCCGCTGTAAAGAAGTAGTCACTCGTGTCGGATTCGAGCGTTAATAAGCGTTCACTCAAACGCCTCACTTGGTTGCTCGTTATATTCGTAGCCTTTGCAGGTCTAATTACCGGAGCCAAACTTTCCAACGTTGAAGGTGCCACATTTGTTCCTGAGCTTGCTCTCGACCTTCAGGGTGGAACTCAAGTAATCCTCAAGCCAAACATCGACGGAGGTAAGACCGCTTCAGCTGAACAGCTCAAGCAGGCGGTCGACATCATTCGTCAGCGTATCGACTCAACCGGTGTTTCCGAGGCCCAGATCGTGACCCAGGGCGATGGCGCCGAAGCAGCAATTGTTGTGAGCATTCCTGGAAAGCCTTCTGAAACCACACTGGAACTAATCAAAGCCAGTGCGAAACTGGAATTCCGCCCGGTTTTGGTAACTGGAGCTGGTGCCTCCTCGCTTGTGACTCCTGGTGCGACCAAAGATAACCCGTCGCCGTCGCCGACGCTTCCATCTTCTTCACCAATTGCAACGTCTACGGCAGAACCAACCGATAACAGTGATCTCAACTGGGTAACTGCTGAGTTGCAGGCTCAGTATGAGGCTCTAGATTGTTCCACGGCGTTCCGCGAACCGGGTCAGGTTGACGACCCAACCAAGCCTCTTGTTACCTGCGACCGCGAGAAAACCACCAAGTTCCTTCTGGGCCCGGTCGAGTTGGATGGAACAGACATCAGTAAGGCCGTGTCATCGCCGGTTACCACCAGCAACGGAGCAGCTACGGGAGGTTACGCAGTAGACCTAACCTTTACCGATGCTGGCGGCAAAAAGTTCGGCGAAGTTACCGGTCGACTATTTCCGCTTTCTTCACCACGCAACCAGTTCGCTGTGACCATCGACGGATACATTGTTACCGCGCCAGCAATCCAGGCTGTAATCACCGCTGGCACCGCTCAGATCACCGGAGATTTCAACCAAGAGTCGGCCGATAACCTAGCTAACCAGCTCAAGTACGGTTCGTTGCCGATTGGTTTCAAAGTAGAAAGCCAGGAGAACATTTCAGCTACTCTAGGTAGCCAGCAGCTCCAGAGCGGTTTGATTGCCGGTGCTATCGGTATGTTGCTTGTTCTTATCTACTCCCTCTTTCAGTACCGCGCACTCGCTGTAGTGACAGTCGGTTCACTTGTCGTTGCTGCCGCCTTGACCTATCTGGCTATTACGCTGTTGTCTTGGCGAATGGACTATCGTCTATCTCTGGCGGGTGTGGCGGGTTTGATTGTGGCAATTGGTATTACAGTTGACTCCTTCATCGTCTACTTCGAGCGAGTTCGCGATGAGCTTCGAGAAGGCAGACCGCTCGCTGTAGCAGTTGAAACTGGTTGGAAGCGAGCCTGGAGAACGATTCTGGTCTCCGACATCGTGAGCCTCTTGGCAGCCGGAACCCTTTACTTCCTTACCGTTGGTAACGTTCGAGGCTTCGCATTCACGCTGGGTCTTACTACGATCATTGACCTTGCCGTTGTGGTCTTGTTTACCGTGCCGGTACTGACGCTGTTGGCAAATCTGAAGTTCTTCTCATCTGGCCACCCATGGTCTGGCTTTGAGATTCAAGGTCTTTCGGGGGAGCGCTACAGTGGTCGGTTCACATTTAGAAGTGTCGACCAGAGCGTTGCACGAAACAGGAAGTCGGCAGGTGAATCGCACAAGCGTCAAACCATCGCCGAGCGTAAAGCATCAGGTCAATCAAAAGATGGCGGAGTTCAGTAATGTCTAGATTCAAAGATTTTGGTGACGCGCTATACACCGGCGATAAGTCAATCAATTTTGTTGGACGTCGCAAACTTTGGTACACCATAAGCGCTATCGTGATTGCTGTTTCTGCAGTGTTACCTTTCACTCTTCACAATGGTTTCAACTTCGGTATCGAATTCCGTGGCGGATCAGAATTTACTATCACCGGAGCAGCCAGCAAAGGCGTTGAACTGGCTAGAGAGACCATCGAGGAGGCAATTCCAAACAAGGAAATTGTTGTTGCCACGGTTGGTACAGATTCCGTTCGCGCACAGACTCCTCAACTCAGTGATTCTGAGTCTGAAGAGCTTAGAAAGGATTTGGCCAGGGCTTACTCTCTAGATCCGTCTGCAGTTTCTTCAAGCTATATCAGTGCTTCATGGGGAGGCGACGTAACTAATAAGGCTCTCATCGGTCTAATTTGGTTCCTCATCCTCGCTGCCGTGCTGATGGCGTTGTATTTCCGCACGGTAAAAATGTCGATTGCAGCCATGGTTGCC
>CALPUC020000093.1 GCA_943326655.2 Rhodoluna limnophila | reverse complement strand
TCGCCGACTTTCTTTAACCAACGGGTTACAGTACCTTCGGTAACGCTCTCTCCAAGCGCTGGCAGTAGTACGTTGTCACTCATTATTGCTCCTTGTTTGGTTTTGAAAAACTATGCGTGTGCGTGCAGTGGCTTTCCGGCCAACGCCAAGTGCGCCTCACCGATTGCCTCGTTCATGGTTGGGTGGGCGTGGAGGAGCGACGCTACATCCTCTGGGTATGCTTCCCAGTTAACGATTAGCTGACCTTCGCCAATTTGCTCGCCTACTCGAGATCCGATCATGTGCACACCGATAACCGGTCCGTTGTTCTTTCGAACTAGTTTGATGAATCCTGCCGTTCCCAAAATCTGGCTCTTTCCATTTCCTCCGAGGTTGTACTCGTAGGTGGAAACGTTGTCAGCTCCGTAAACTTCCTTAGCCTTGGCTTCTGACAGGCCAACGCTGGCAACTTCTGGTTCGCAGTAGGTAACCTTCGGAATACCAGATTCCTCGATAATTGCAGGGTTTAGACCGGCGATCTGTTCTGCTACGAAAATGCCCTGACCGAATCCTCGGTGAGCAAGTTGCAGGCCTGGAACGATGTCTCCAGCTGCATAAACGTTTGGGATGTTGGTCTGTAGTCGCTCGTTAGTTAGAACATAGCCGCGATCCATCGCGATACCTTGTTCTTCGAAACCAAGACCGGCAGTATTAGCACCGCGACCTACGGCAACCAGCATTAGGTCTGCTTCCAAACGTGTGCCGTCCTCAAGGGAAACAATCACACCGTTTTCGTGCTGCTCGACTCCTGAGAACCGAACGCCGAGCTTGAAATCGATTCCGCGTTTGCGGTAGGCGCGCTCGAGCGCCTTGCTGACAGCCTCGTCTTCGTTTGGCACAAGGTGGGGCAAACCCTCCACAATGGTGACTTCGGTTCCAAAAGATTTCCAGATGGAAGCAAACTCAACGCCAATTACGCCACCACCCAAAACAACAACTCGGTTCGGTACATAGTCGAGTTGAAGAGCCTGATCGGAGGTTATTACTCGACCGCCGATTTCAAGCCCAGGCAGGGAACGGCTGTATGAGCCGGTCGCTAAAACTAGGTTCACACCGGTGTAGGTATCACCGTTGACTGTGATGGTTCGAGGTCCGGTCAGTCGTCCGTCGCCAGCGACAACGGTTATGTTTTTGCTGGTAACGAGACCTGTTAATCCCTTGAACAGGCGATCCACAATGCCGTCTCGGTACTTGTTGACCTGGTTCATGTCGATGGAGCCAAACTGCGCTAAAACACCGAACTGACCGGCTTCACGAGTTACATCTGCGACCTCGGCCGAGTGCAATAGGGCCTTCGTAGGGATGCAACCGCGGTGCAGACAAGTTCCGCCAAGCTTGTCCTTCTCAATCAGCGCAACGCTTTTGCCGAGTTGAGCCGAACGAAGTGCCGCAGCGTAACCGCCACTGCCCCCGCCGAGAATTACAATGTCGAAATTGTGGTCAGCCACAGATACTCCTAAGAAGTTACAGAACCAAATCTAAAGTTTACTAGCCAATGCGCTTGGCGATGGCAACCAAAGTTCTAACGTGTGATCCAGTGGCACCCTTTGGCACTACACCGTAGGCAGATCCGGCATTGTGGGCGGTGGCCGCAATGTCGAGGTGAGCCCACTTGATGTTGTCGGTTTCGCCCTTGGCTCGGTTGCCGACAAATTCGTTGAGGAACAGGCCTCCGATGATGGTTCCACCGGCGGTGTTTCCCATCTTCACGTTGGCAATGTCGGCGATGTCAGATTCGATCAGGCTTCTTAGATCGGTGGCCAGTGGTAGCTGCCAAACCAGCTCTCCAACTTCCTCGGCTGCGTCACGAACGATGTCGACCGCCTCTTGGTCGCCCATTAGACCGGCGTGGCGATTACCGAGAGCGATTTGAACTGCGCCGGTAAGGGTAGCCACGTCCACGATGTAATCCGGCTTAGCCTCCGACGCTAGCGATAGACCGTCCGCCAAAACCAAACGGCCCTCGGCGTCGGTGTTTAGAACTTCGATGGTCATGCCGTTGCGGGCTTTGATCACGTCATTCGGGCGTTGGGCGGTGCTGCTCGGCATGTTTTCAGCTATGCATAGCCAGGCGGTAACGCGAATCGGGAGTTGAAGTTTGGCAATAGCAATAGTTGCCGCTGCAACGCTGGCCGCTCCTGTCATGTCGAAGTTCATTCCCAGCATGCTGATTGATGGCTTAAGTGACAAACCGCCGGTGTCGAAAGTGATTCCCTTACCAACTAGCGCCAGGTGCTTCTTTCCAACCTTCGGCTTGTATTCGAGTTTGACTAGACGAGGACCTCGGGATGAACCTTGACCTACCCCCAAAATTCCGCCAAGGCCTTCTTTAGCCAGGCGGTCCTCGGCCCAAATCTGTACCGTAACGCCGCTACCTTTCGCTGCAGACTGAACTGCCTTCGCTAGTGACTCTGGATACAAATCACGCCCAGGCATGTTTACCAAATCGCGAGTGAGGTTTACCCCTTCAGCCAAAACGTTGATTTGATTTAGGGCAGCAGCCGATGGCTTGTGGCTGGTGATAACGGTCACCGTTTGTAACTTGATCTCGGTGCCCTTGGTGAGCCCCTTGTAGGCGTTGTGGGCGTAGGTACCTAGAGCGGCACCCTCAAAAATGGCTGTGGTGTCTGCTGCATCCTTGGTGGGCAAGCCGATGACGATGTCTTTGAACGAACTTAGTTTTCTGGCGACCGCGGCGCCCAGGTTTCGAAGATCATGCACCGAAAGGTCTTTTTGTCCAACCCCAACCAAGGCGTAGGTAGCGCCGTTTGGCGCGGGAAGACGCACGAGTTGTTCCAGTTCGACGCTAACTCCAACCGAGGAAAGATCGAGGGTGGTTAGAGCGGAGGTCTCAATCGGTGTCGCGCCAAGTACCAATTTGTCGGATTTCTTGGTAACTGGAATTACGTAGACGGTGTTTTTGTTGAAGTTAGTGAACTTGCCTGAAGCAACCATTTTGGGAGAAGTCATGCTCTTCAGCCTAGCGAAAGTAGAATGGTATACGTGAACAGTTTCGGACTATTTAGCATCGTAAATCATGAAATTGAAGTTCCGTCCGGTCTTCGAATGATCGGAAGTATCAACGGATTCACCGATGCCGGACAGGTCATTGAGCAGATGGCTCATAACATCTTGAACAAGCTTGACGCCGAACTTGTCGTCGTCTTTGACAACGACGAACTCTTGGATTACCGGGCGAGAAGGCCGTCGATGTTCTTCGAAAAAGATCACCTTGCCACGTATGAGCCCGCACTCTTGGGGGTCTATCTTGTTCGAGATGAATCCGGAATCCCATTTCTCTTCCTTCATGGCTATGAACCCGACTTCCGATGGGAGGCTTTCGCCGACGCCATCGAAGAGATTATTGAGACTTTTGCCGTGACCGATTTCACCTGGGTTCACTCGATTCCTTTTCCCGTGCCGCACACGAGACCGGTAGGAATCACGGTGAGTGGAAATAGAAAAGAATTAATTGAACGGTTCTCGGAGTGGCGACCAGAGACTCAGGTTCCAGGAAACGTGGTTCACCTTCTCGAATACCGCTTGACGCGCATGGACGTCCCTGTGGTTGGGTTTGTTCTTCTAGTTCCTCACTATCTAAATGATTCGGATTACCCAAACGCCGCCGTAACCGGTTTTGAACTAATCACCGCAGCTACCGGTCTAGTTTTTCCAACTGATCAACTCCGCGACGAGGGAGTGCGTTTTATTGAGCGGTTGGAAAAGAAGATGGAAGAAAACGAAGAGCTCGCAAAACTGGTGGAGAACCTTGAACAAGGTTACAAATCCGACCGGGCAACTAGTTTCGGTGTTCAAATTTCCAGCCCGAAAGCCCAGGAGCCGAACGCAGAGGACATCGCGGCTGAGCTCGAAGACTACCTAGCTAATCGTCAACGCAACAATTCAGACGACGACTAAATCGTTCGGAAATACTTTTGCCCCTTCTGCTGTTAAGTTCAGCGTGGCTCGCTTGAAGGTTTTTGTCATCAAACAGTGCCATAATTGAAAGCGGACCCAGTCGTTTGTGATTTTCACGTATTTGACATGGGTCTTAGTACTGCTCGGATTCGAGAAGTGCTCCTACAAGTGAGATGGGTCAAGTGGGGAAAGACAAGGCTAACGGCCAGGAGCCAGCCAAGAAAGAATCGTTCATGAAGCGATTTTTGAGATCGGGCACGTCCGAAGCGCCAGCCAAACCAGTAGCAAAAACACCAGTAAAGGAAACCACCCCAATTAGTAAGACCGCTGCTCCAAAGAAAACCGCTGCTCCAAAGAAAACCGCTGCTCCAAAGAAAACTGATTCGGCCAAGAAGGCGGAACCAAAGCCCGCAGTGAAAGCAGCAGCAGTGAAGAAACCCGCGGAGAAAAAGCCCGCTGTGAAAGTGGCCGAGCCCTCCAAGAAGGCCAAGCCTGTGGTGAAAGCGGAAGTCAAAAAACCCGCTGCCAAAGCGCCGGTCAAGAAAATTGAATCAAAGCCGGTTGAAAAAGTTGCTCCTAAGACAAAAACCGCCGGTCCCGTTGAAAAACCAGCAAAAGCGACAAAGGTAGCCAAGGCCAAACCAGCTAAGGTTTCGAGTGTCCTGACCGATGACGAAGATGAAGACGATGAAGAGATCGAACTGGTTTCTGTCGATGAAATCGTCAAGGAGGTTTCTAGCGAGGT
>CALPUC020000092.1 GCA_943326655.2 Rhodoluna limnophila | reverse complement strand
AAGGATGAGATCACCGGGCAGGCGGTCGTTGCTTTCGTAATTCTGCGCCTAGATCAGGTTGAGGAGGCTGGCGAGGCCGAAAACATCTCTCGAATTCTGCGCGAGCATGTTTCTAAAGACATCGGACCGATTGCCCGTCCGCGTCAAATTCTGGTTGTGGCCGAACTTCCAAAAACTAGATCTGGAAAAATTATGCGACGCCTACTGCGCGATGTTGCGGAAGATCGTCCGATCGGCGACGTGACCACACTTGCCGACACGAGTGTAATGAGCGTAATCAGCTCGAAGCTTGCCGGCGGCGCCAGCGACTAGTTACTTGAACTCAACGATGAGTTCGAGTTCAACCGGAGAATCTAGAGGCAAGACTGGCACGCCTACTGCGCTACGGGCGTGGGCACCGGCATCGCCGAAAACCTCGCCCAGAAACTCCGAGGCTCCGTTGATAACCCCCGGCTGCCCGGAAAACTCTGGAACCGAGGCCACAAAGCCAACCAGTTTCACCACGCGAGTCACGCGATCCAAATCACCAATGACCGACTTCACTGCCGCGAGCGCGTTTAGGGCCGCCTGACGCGCATACAACTTGGCGTCTTCTGGGCTAACCGAAGCTCCCACTTTGCCGGTTTCAGGCAGCTTTCCCTCGATGAAAGGTAGCTGACCCGAGGTGAACACCAAACTACCCGTAACCACCGCTGGAACGTAAGCGGCTACCGGCTTGGCTAGTTCGGGAAGTGGGAAGCCTAATTCGGCTAAACGAGTCTCAATTACGCTCATGGGATTTCCTTTCACGGGTCTGTTTTGATGTTACTCGTAAGTACGCTCTCGGCTACTTCACAGCCAAGGAAGGTTGCAATAGAAGGTAATCTTGTAGATATGTCTGATCGTAATAAGGGCGAGACCGTTTTCAGTCGGCTCCTCAAGTTTGTCGGTCTAAACGCAGTCGTCGGATTGCTAGGTTTGGCCCTGCTGGCACCGCTGTTTCTGGTTTCAGGGGCCGCTGGGTCGCTCGGCTTCGCGTTATTTGAGAGCCTGCCGGCGTATCTAAAGCCGGTCAACGCTTCTCAGGCTTCAACCCTTTACGGCAAAGACGACGCCGGTAACTGGGTGAAAATCAACGACTTCTACGACGACAACCGAATCTCGATTGCTTACGAGGACATTTCTCCTAACTTCCTAAACGCAGTACTAGCAACGGAGGACCCTCGCTTTTATTCACATGCCGGCGTGGATGTGGTTTCTCTTGTTCGAGCAGGCCTAAACAGTGCGATTCAGGGTGGCGGTGGCCCTGGTGCTTCAACCATCACCATGCAGTACGTGCGAAACACCATTGTTGAAACCTTGATGCTAAAGGGCGACAAAGAGGGCGCCGCGGCTGCCAGAGCTCCAGACATTGCACGTAAACTTCGAGAGATCCGTTTAGCTTTGGCGGTTGAGCAGTCGGCTTCCAAAAAAGATATTTTCGCCGGCTATTCCAATCTCTCGTTCTTCGGAAACCAAATCTACGGAGTCGAAGCAGCGAGCCAGTTTTACTTCGGCAAGAAGGCTAGCGAGCTAGACCTTCCCGAAGGCGCTCTGCTGGCAGGAATGCTGCAGTCTCCGAATCAGTACAAGCCGGATGACGAAGCTAATCTTCCCGCCGCCAAAAATCGTCGAGACTTTGTGATTCAGAACATGGTTCCCGATTACATCTCTCAGGCCGAGGCGGATGCTGCCAAGGCAAGCCCAATCGCGGTTAACATAACCAACCTGAACCAGGGCTGTGAGGCAAACCAGGCAACCGCTTTCTTCTGCGACTACGTGGTCTGGACTATTCGAAACAGCCCCGAGTTCGGCGACACTCTTGAAGAGCGCCAGAACCTACTCCGTCGCGGTGGTCTGGAGATTTACTCCACCATGAACATCAGCATGCAAAACAAGACCGATAAATACATAAAGAGCCGAGTACCGGTTGACGACCCAAACAAAATCGGCGCTGCTTCGGTTTCGGTTGAGGTTGGAACCGGAAAAGTGTTGGCAATGTCGCAGAACCGAGTTTTCGACCAGACCAAATCTGGTGGAGTTGGGCGCACCTCGGTGAATTACTCCACCGACAAGAACTACGGCGGATCTTCTGGATTCCAAAGTGGTTCAACTTACAAGGTGTTCACCATGGCTGCTTGGTTGCAAGCCGGAAAGAGTCTCGGCGACAAGGTTGATGGGCGCATTCGCGAGTGGCTTCCGAACGAGCTACCATCTCGATGCGGTGCCTGGGCTGGGTCTTACAAGCCAAAGAACTCGGCATCCCGCGAACCGACCAACCCTAGTGTTCTAACCGCAATGTCGCAATCGATTAACACAGCGTTTATGAGCATGGCTTCACAGCTTGATCTCTGCGATATTCGTGACACCGCACTTGCCTTCGGCGTTCACCGGGCCGACGGAACCGAGTTGCAGTACATCCCGGCATCGGTGCTTGGAGTAAACGAAATTTCTCCGCTAACCATGGCAGTTGCCGAAGCGGCTCTGCCCAACAATGGTGTGGTTTGTACTCCGATCGCTATCGAACGAGTTGTCGTTCGCCAGACAGCAGAGGAAATGGTTGTTCCTAAGAGCACCTGCACGCAGGCAACAACCCCCGACGTGGCGGCCGGTGTGCTGCACACAATGCGAGGCGTGATCCGCGGTGGAACAGCCGGCCTATCTAATACTGGAGATGGATTCGACATCGCTGGAAAAACTGGAACCACCGACAATTCGGTTCAAACCTGGATGACCGGCTTCTCGAGCAAGGTATCCACCAGTGTCTGGGTTGGTAACGTCTCGGGCGATGTTCACCTCGGGCGGGTTTCGACCGGCAACAAGAGCGCCTACTACGCGCGACACGACATTTGGCGAACCGTAATGAAACTAGCCAACAAGCTCTACCAGCCTGGGCCGATGGCAAGAGTACCAGCGATTTTTTCCGGTGCCAGTGGAGCTACTGTGCCAGACGTTACAACATTCGACCCAACGACAGCAAGTAGCCAAATCCTTCTGGGTGGGTTGAACTTCCAGGTGGTCTTGAACCCGGTTCTCTCCGACAAGCCTTCCGGAACCGTTGCCTACACGGTGCCGGCCGCCGGCACCCAAACTATCCGGGGAACAATCGTCAAGATTTATGTTTCCTCTGGCGGTGCAGTAATTGTTCCGAGCGATCTACTAACACACGGGCCAACTGTAGCCGACATCCAGGCCTACCTCGCCGGAGTCGTTCTGGATGCAAACGGAAACCCACAGCTATCAGCAATTGGCTCAAGCGGCTTACAGACCGGAAACTGTGGACCAACCGACCGAGTAACTCGATCCTCGCCAACGCCTGGATCGGCTACTCAGGCAGGTAGCGTAATTGAACTCTTCTGTGAATCGTAAATGCCTCTGCTGCTAACGCTGCTCTCCATAGCTTTGCTTCTGATTCTTTGGGGTGTGCTGGTTGAACGGAATCGATTCACAGTTGCGCGACAAGAATTAGGGATCCTTAATCCTGGATCAAAGCCAATTCGAGTCCTTCACATCAGCGACTTGCATGTTGCCCCTTGGCAAAAACGAAAACTTGCTTGGATTTCGAAACTTTCCGAACTTGAACCAGATCTGATCGTAAATACTGGCGATAATCTGGGACACCGAGACGCAATTCGACCGACTCTAGAGGCACTTTCCTCCCTGATGAAAGTCCCAGGTGTTTTTGTCAACGGTTCGAACGACTATCACGGACCGGAAATCAGAAATCCCGCTAGCTATCTGAATAAGCCCTCCACACCTAACCACAAAGAACTTATTGACTCCTCAAAACTTACGGATTCATTTGAGGCTTCGGGTTGGAAGAACCTGAACAACCTTTCCGCTTCGCTAGTAATCGGCGGCAACAGAATCGGTTTTCTAGGCCTAGACGATCCTCACGATAAATTGGCAAAATTCGAAACTTTGGCTAAACAACAGGCAGAACTTGGTGCTCCGGAGCTAGTTGTGGGAGTCGCTCACGCCCCGTACTTGAAGGTTATCGAAGAGTTTGGGGCTCATGGAGCTCACCTGGTTTTCGCCGGTCACACTCACGGAGGTCAAATCTGCTTACCGGGCATTGGCGCAATCGTCACCAATTGTGATTTGCCGGCAAAAAAAGCCAAGGCGTTGAGCGAGCATCAAGTTCAAAATAGAACGGTTTGGCTAAACGTTTGCGCCGGTCTAGGAACATCAATCTTTGCTCCGATTCGGCTTTTTTGCGCCCCAGAGGTTCGACTGCTAACCCTAACCGCTCGAAGTTAGCCTTTGGCCCAAACCTCGGGGCCGAGAACAATGTAATTCCCCCGCTTGTTATCGCAACGCGCGGTGATGTCAGAAACAAAGCAGGTGATTCCGCCAACGGTTATTGTTTCGCCCGAGTTGAGTGTTGGAGAAGCTGACCCATCGGCGTAGAGCCCACTGGCGCAGGTAATTCTGGAGATGTCCTCATCTTTGGGCTTGGTTTCAGACAGTTTGAACTGGTAGCCGAAACTAAGGTTGCAGGTGTCAGGCACTGGAAGTGCGTCGTAGTTGGCATCGGTTTCAATTTGCTCGCAGATGACGTACTTCGCTTCACCGTTAATGGTGCACCAGGTTGGCCCAGAGCCTACCCTGAATGAATACTCGGAGTACTCGTTGGCGAAAACAGCCGGGTCAACAGCAAGAGCATCGCTCGGCGCGGAAGCCGGAATGTCTGCGGGATCAAAAACTTGGAATTGGTCATCGCCGTTGTTATTT
>CALPUC020000091.1 GCA_943326655.2 Rhodoluna limnophila | reverse complement strand
CTGAGCCTGTTCAGAGATCGTCAGCCCGTCGCTGTACTTGGCTTCGGCGGAACCAGGGCCAGAACCAACGTCGTAGAAGCCATCGGCTCCTAGAGCTGCGGTCTCGAGGCTGTTAGCCAGTAGGCCGCGAATGACTTCGTCGGTGAAGAACTCCATGCCGCAGTCGCTGTGGTGAATCACAAACCATTCCTTGGTTCCGAGCAGCTTGTACGAAATCACAAGTGAGCGGATGGCGTCGTCTGAGGCACGGCCACCGGCGTTACGGATAACGTGCGCGTCACCCTCGCTGAGCCCGGCGTATTTGGCTGGGTCAAGGCGCGCATCCATGCAGGTCAGGATTGCAAAACCGCGAGCCGGCGGTAGAGCCAGTTCTGATTTTGCGCCGAAGCTTTCGGCATAAGCGTTGTTGGCATCAAGCACTTCTTTTAGTACAGACATTTCTCTCCTAGTGGGTATGGCAAGCAGATCGGAGCTTGTTGAAACTAAGGTAATTGTTTTCCATCGGGCCCACGCGAATGTTTCGCAATGTGACAACGCTAGGCTGGGCAAGTGAGCGAAAAGAGCACTGGCAAAGGGTTAGCCGTCGGTCTTTCCGCCTATCTAATCTGGGGCAGCTTTCCGCTAATCATCACCGGCCTGGCTTTTGCCGGCCCCTGGGAGATTGTGGTTTGGCGAATCGTCTTCGGTTTTCTAACCGCCGCGGTGGTCATTGCTTATCGACGCGATTTCAAAACGCTGATCACCGTAATGAAGAACTGGAAGCAGTTCCGCTGGGTGATTGTTTCCACGGTTTTCATCATGATCAACTGGCAAATCTATGTGATTGCCATACTGGAACACCACGTTATTGAGTCGTCGCTGGGCTATTTCATAAACCCGCTGATGACGATTGCGCTCGCGGTGATTTTTCTTGGTGAGCGCCTAAGCAAAATGCAGTGGGCGGCCGTGGCTTCCGGATTCGTGGCCGTAATTGTTCTCACCTTCGACTACGGACAGCTACCCTGGCTAGCGCTCTCTCTGGCGGCCTCATTCGCCATTTACGGTTTGGCGAAAAGTAAACTCGGTAACCAGGTTTCGGCAGTAAACAGTTTTGCCCTCGAGTCGGGGCTGCTGGTGCTGGTGGCGTTGGTTCAACTATGGCTGGTTTCACTGACCCCCGAGGGAATTAGGTTCCTGAGCGAAGGATTCGGGGGTGCTGCCGGTCTTAGTTTTTACGGAGTTATGACCGCGGTGCCGCTAATCCTCTTCGGGTTGGCCGCGCAACACCTTCCGCTTCGATACATCGGCTTCATGCAGTATCTAACCCCAACGATCCAGTTCATCCTGGCACTGACCGTTTTCAATGAACCAATGCCGCAAGCGCGGTGGATTGGGTTTGCTCTGGTGTGGTTTGCTCTGGTACTGCTGAGCATCGATTTGATAAGGCAAAAACCGAGAAACAAGGACGTAATACCCGCATAACTATTTGGTTACGCTATGTTTCTTGCCCCTATCTAAACACCAAGGTCTTTGGGTAAACTTGTGAGTGGACGGAATGGGGTTTCCCATTCTGCCTTACTTTATTTAGGAGCTATATTTATGAGCGCTTTCTCAGCCAAGCGTGCTCTAGGCGCAGTTGCAGCAGTAACCGCAACCGCCATTGCACTAGCCGGTTGTGCAACTGGCCCAACCTACACCCAGGGTGACGGAGTACTAAAGCTTGGTGGAATCCTTCCACTAACCGGTGCACTTGCATTCCTATCCCCACCTGAAATTGCTGGTATTGACCTAGCAATCAAGGACATCAACGAAGCTGGCGGCGTACTTGGCAAGCCAGTTGAGTTCTCACTAGAAGACTCGTCAGACGGTGACAGCCCAGCTGTTGCTAAGGACTCAGCAACCAAGCTACTTGGTGCTGGCGTTGACGCAATCATCGGTGCTGCCGCTTCGGGTGTAACCCGTAACATCATCGACCAGATCACCGGCGCAAAGACCGTACAGATCTCGATGTCAAACACCGCTCCAGACCTAACTGACTGGGCAGACGGTGGTTACTACTTCCGTACCGCTCCTTCAGACCTACTACAGGGTGGCGTTGTTGGTAACCTGATCGTTTCTGACGGTAACGAAAACGTTGGAATCATCTACCAGCAGACCGCTTACGGTGAAGGCCTAGAAGCTAAGGCAAACGCTGTAATCGCTGACGCAGGTGCAACTGTTGTTGCTTCGGAAGCATTCCCAGAAGGTGAGTCGAACTTCGACACCATCGTAGACAAGATTGTTGCTGCCGGTGCTGACTCGGTTCTTCTAATCTCGTACGACGAAGTAAAGAAGATCGTTCCTGCACTACAGAAGAAGGGCTTCGCTGGAGACAAGATTTACTTTGTTGACGGTAACCTAGCTAACTTCTCTGACCAGGCTTGGAAAGACTACATCGTAGGCTCACAGGGAACCCTTCCTGGTGGCGAGACTGACGCAGCATTCAAGCAGCGCGCAGCCGACCTATACATGGAAAACTACGGCAAGGAACTCACCGAGTTCGCTTACCTAGCTGAGTCATACGACGCTGTTATGTTGCTAGCACTAGCTGCAGAGCAGGCAAAGAACGACTCTGGTGAAGCCATTGCTGCCAACATGATTTCGGTTTCAACCGGTGGCGAGAAGGTTTCGACCTTTGCTGACGGTCTAGCTGCAATCAAGGCTGGCAAGGACGTTGACTACGAAGGCTTCTCTGGCCCAATCGAGTTCGACGCCAAGGGTGACCCAACCGGTGCTTCAATTGGTATCTGGAAGTACGAGGATGCCTCTGGTATCAGCGTTCTGAAGGACGTTGTAGCCGGTAACTCGGTCAAGTAATCCAATAACCTTCGGGTTAGACGAATCCCCCCAAGCGATGCTTGGGGGGATTCGCTTTTCCATAATCAGAGAGAGCGACTACGGAAAATCTTTTTGGACAGCCGTCCGAGGTTTACAGTTCGGCTAGGTTACCTAGGTAGAGCTCGATCATCTTGGGATCGTTCAATAGAGCACGCCCGGTTCCGGTATGGGCATCCTTGCCCTGGTCTAGAACGTATGCGCGGTCGCAAATCTGTAGGCAACGACGAGCGTTCTGCTCAACCATGATCACGGTCACACCCGCTTCATTTACTTCCTTCACACGGATAAAGGTTTCGTCTTGGCGAACCGGGGACAACCCTGCGGAAGGTTCGTCGAGAAGCAGAACTGAAGGGTCAATCATCAGGGCGCGGCCCATGGCAACCATCTGGCGCTCCCCGCCGGAGAGGCTACCGGCGCGCTGGTGACGACGTTTGCCCAGGTCTGGGAAAATGCCGGTCACGAACTCAAAACGCTCGTTAAAACGCTTAGGGTTCTGGAATACACCCATCTGCAGGTTCTCTTCAATAGTCAGGCTTGGGAAGACGTTATCGCTCTGCGGAACGAAAGCAACACCCTTGGCGACCAACTTGTTGGCCTTCAGATTAGTGATATCTTCCCCGTTTAGCAGGATCGTGCCATCGCGAACGTTGACGAGGCCAAAAATGGCCTTCAGCAGAGTCGACTTTCCGGCACCGTTTGGGCCGATGATCCCGATTAGCTCACCTTCGTTGGCGGTGAGCGAACACTCGTTCAGAATGTTGATGCCAGGCAGGTAACCTGCATTCACTTTGTCGACGTGAACTACCGGTGTTGCTTTTGCCATGACTACTTGCCCTTCTTCATGGTGCCAAGGTCGGTGTCGTGATGCGCACCAAGATACGCGTCGATAACCGCCTGGTTCTTCATGACCACGCCAGGCTCACCCTCGGCCACGACCTTGCCCTCTGCCATCACAATCACCCAGTCGGAGATGTGACGAACCATGTGCATGTCGTGTTCAACGAAAAGCACCGTGGTGCCGTTTGCCTTGAGGCCTTTGATGTGTTCTAGCAGGCTTTGAGTCAGTGCCGGGTTCACTCCGGCCATCGGCTCATCGAGCATGATTAGTTTTGGCTCGCTCATGAGCGCGCGGGCCATTTCTAGAAGCTTTCGCTGCCCGCCGGAAAGGCTTCCCGCGTAGTCGTCGCGTTTCGCATCTAGTTTGAAACGCTCAAGTAGCTTGTCGGCGGCCACTGTGATTCGAGCTTCTTGGTTGCTCCAGATTTGTGCGAGACCGGCCAAGAAGTTTTCACCAACCTGCTTCTGAGCACCGAGACGCATGTTTTCAATAACCGTCATGGCGTTAAGTGATTTGGTTAGCTGGAAGGTGCGAACCATGCCGCGTCGAGCCACTTTGTAGGACGCAACTCCAGCCAGGTTTTTACCCTCGAATTGCCAGGTGCCGGTGTTGGGCTTGTCGAAACCGGTAAGCAGGTTGAACAAAGTTGTCTTACCGGCACCGTTCGGCCCGATCAGCGCCGTGATCTTGCCACGAGGAATCTCTAGGTGCGCTACGTCTACCGCGGTTAGCCCGCCGAACTGACGGGTTACATTATCGGCGACCAAAATCGGGTCTACCTTTTTGCAGCCTGGTTCGATTGTGCCTACGGCAATGTCATTAGCCATTGAAACGCAGCTCCTTCTTGTTGCCGAACATGCCTTGAGGCCTGAAAATCACCAGGAGCATCAAAGCCAAACCGATGAGGATGAAACGAACCTGACCTACCTGGGCTGGGTCTAGGAAAGGCAACCAACCCAGAGCCGACATTCCGGCGAGGATTTCGTTCACGAAGACCCAGAGTGCGAAGAAGACCATGCCGCCGGCGATTGGGCCGAGCATGCTGGCCGCCCCACCCAGTAGCAAGACTG
>CALPUC020000090.1 GCA_943326655.2 Rhodoluna limnophila | reverse complement strand
GCAAGAGCTGCTAAAGCTCGGCTGGCCTGCCGAGGATTTGGCGGGGTACGCGCCAGGCACGCCACACGCCATCGCCCTGGCCGAAATCGGTTGGCAAATGCGTGATTACCAATCGCAGGCGATTGCCAAGTTTTGGGAGGGTGGGTCAGGTGTTGTAGTTCTTCCCTGTGGAGCTGGAAAGACAATCGTTGGCGCCGGGGCCATGAGCGTGGCAAAAACCAACACCCTCATTTTGGTTACCAACACGGTTTCGGCTCGACAGTGGAAACAGGAACTTCTAAAGCGCACCACTCTAACCGAGGACGAAATCGGTGAGTATTCCGGTTCGGTGAAAGAGATCAAGCCAGTCACTATCGCCACCTACCAGATTTTGACAACCAAAAGTAAGGGCGAATTCGCCCACCTGGCGCTATTCAACGCCAACGACTGGGGTTTGATTATTTACGATGAAGTTCACCTGCTTCCGGCTCCGATTTTCAAAATGACAGCTGACCTTCAAGCCAGGCGACGATTGGGTCTAACGGCAACTCTGGTTCGCGAAGACGGTAAAGAGGGTGAGGTCTTTTCTCTCATCGGGCCGAAACGCTACGACGCACCTTGGAAAGACATTGAAGCCCAGGGGTACATCGCACCGGCCGCTTGCTTCGAGGTGCGGGTAGACCTTCCCGACGAAGCCCGCCTCGACTACGCAATTGCCAGCCAGGACGAGCGCTATCGTCTGGCCGCAACGGCTTCGGTGAAGATTGATGTAATCAAGGATTTACTGAAGAAGCATCGGGGTGAACCGACTCTGGTGATCGGCCAGTATCTAGAGCAGTTGCACGAGGTGGCCGAAGCGCTGGGCGTGCCTCTAATTACCGGTCAAACCCCGATTGATGAACGTGAGCGCCTGTTCCAAGCATTCCGAGAGGGCTCCGAACTCACCTTGGTCGTTTCCAAGGTGGCCAACTTTTCAATTGACCTTCCAGAGGCGTCAGTTGCGATTCAGATTTCCGGCTCGTTTGGTTCCCGCCAAGAGGAAGCCCAGCGTTTAGGGCGTCTGCTTCGGCCGAAGGCGGATGGACGGACAGCTAACTTCTACACACTCATTTCGAGAGACACCGTTGATCAAGACTTCGCGCAGAACCGCCAGCGTTTCTTGGCTGAGCAGGGTTACTCATACGAAATTCTCGACGCCCATTCGATTTAGACACGCAGAGAACACCCAAGCAACATTCAGGGTTCTCACAGGTTAGAAGAGCAAACTCTCAGTTATGGAACCAACAAAAATTCTCGTAGTAGACGATGAACCAAACATTCGCGATCTTCTGGCCAGCGGGCTTAGATTCGCCGGTTTCTCGGTGCTCGCAGTGGGCAATGGAAACGATGCCGTTGCAGCCGCCGAAAAAGGCAAGCCAGATCTGATTCTGCTAGACGTGATGCTTCCAGACATGAGCGGATTTTCGGTAACCAAGAAACTGCGCTCTATGAACATCTTGGCTCCCGTTCTCTTCTTAACCGCTCGAGACGAAGTTGAGGACAAAATCACCGGCCTCACCGTTGGCGGCGATGACTACATGACAAAACCATTCAGCCTCGACGAAATTATCGCCAGAATCAACGCCATCCTTCGTCGAACCAAACAGGGTTCGATGGAAAAGAGCGTGATTGAAGTGGGCGAGGTTCGCATCGACGAAGACGCTCACGATGTCTTCGTCAATGAGCAGACAATCGAACTTTCCCCGACCGAATACAAACTGCTTCGCTACCTAATGGAGAATGCCAATCGCGTGCTGTCGAAGTCTCAAATTCTCGACCACGTTTGGGAATACGACTTCAACGGTGAAATGGGAATCGTCGAGTCTTACATTTCCTACCTTCGCAAAAAGTTAGATCCGCTAACCAGTGAACCTGTGCTGCTCACCAAGCGAGGCCACGGTTACATGTTTAAGTCGACCAAGAAGATTTAGCCCGGTGAACTCAAAGCTGGCGACAGGCTGGAGCAAGGTTTCCCTTCGGGCGAAACTTACCGCCCTGTCGGTGGCAATTATCGGAGTTCTTCTAATCATCTCGAGCCTCGGAACCGTGGCACTGCTGCGAACCTACCTCCAGGCCAACACCGACAACGTACTAATCAAAACCGCACAAACACTACGAGTCGAAGACCCGAACCTAATTCGAGAGCGCATTGCAACTCGGCAACTTCAACTTCCAGCTCTTCCCAGCGATTACTACATCGCCTTTCTCGATAGGGCTGGGAAATTCCAGCTCGGAATCGAACAGTCAACTAAACCAAACGCTTCCGTGCCGAATACCAGTAGCCTGACCATTTCAGCAGTTCGCATGACCAACGGTCGGCCCTTCGAGGTCAACGACCAGGGCACTCCGGTCAGGGATTTCAACCCGGGAAGCGGTTGGAGAATTCTGGCCGTCACTCTAAGTAACGGGAACGGTTCACTCGTAGTCGCTCTTCCGGTTGATAACAACAATGCCCTGATTTCCAGATATCAGGCTATCGGCGCTGGCTTCGGAGGGCTGTTACTTCTTCTCAGCGCTCTTGCAATCTGGCTGACCATCTCTTCCGCATTACGCCCCCTAAAAGAAGTTGAACGAACCGCTGAAGCTGTTTCAGCCGGAGACATTGGGCGAAGGCTAATGGAGCAGGGATCTCATACCGAGGTTGGGCGCATCAACTCGTCCCTGAACTCAATGCTTACCAGTATCGAAACGGCTATGGGTTCAAGGGATAAGGCGTTGGAGCAGATGCGTCGATTCGTCTCAGATGCGTCGCATGAACTTCGCACGCCTCTGGCCTCGGTAAGGGGCTATGCCGAGCTTTACCGAATGGGCGCCTTGCAAAACAAACCAGCCCTAGACGACGCCATGAACCGGATTGAGGCGGAGGCAATTCGCATGGGTGGGCTCGTCGACAACTTGTTAACCCTGGCTCGACTTGACGAATCAACCGACCTTGCATTGGTAAACACAGATCTGGTCCCGATTGCTCTGGAAGCCGCCAAAGACGCATCAGTTGCCGAGCACAAACGTAAGATTGTTGTTTTGAACCTCAGCGATGAAGAGATTCCGGCAAATTACCAAGCCAAAGCCATGGTGGATGCCCCGGCCTTCCGGCAGGTGCTCACCAACCTATTGGCCAATGCCAGCCGGTTCTCCCCCGCCGATAAAAATGTTGAACTGGCCATCGGCCATGAAGGTCACAAAACCATCGTTGAAGTTCGCGACCATGGCGAGGGAATACCGAAGCAATTGCGAGAGAAAGTGTTCGAACGTTTCTTCCGCGCCGATAACTCAAGGAACAGGGAAACCGGTGGCTCTGGCCTCGGTCTGTCTATCGTGAAAACTATTCTCGATCGCCACCAGGCAACCATTGTTGCGCTCGAAACGAAGGGCGGCGGAACTACTATGAGGATTGAACTCTCCTAAGTTATCCCCAGTTTTTTTGTGATTCTTATTCATTTGTTCACAATCGAGATGATTGTTGGCATGAGCACATTTAGAGTCGACAGCGAGCAGGTTCTCGCAGCAAACAACACAATCCAAGCAACAATCGCCAAACTGCAAAGCGAGGTTGAGTTGCTTCACTCCCAACTTCAAGGGTTGGAAGGTTCCTGGCAGGGGGCCGCAGCCACCAGTTTCCAGGATTTGGTAAAACGCTGGCGTCTAACCGCCAACGGCGTCGACCAGCAGCTCGGTGAAATTGGCAGAGCTCTCGCCCACGCCGCCATGCAATATCAGGAGATTGAAGCGGCTAACCTTCGGCTTTTCCAGGTTTAAGAAACGGGGCGGTCTCGAAAAGAGACCGCCCCGTTTTCAACCTCAGTTAGAAGTCCATGCCTCCGCCTTGAGCTGCAGGCGCTGCCGCTGGCTCTGGCTTGTCGGCAACAACTGCCTCCGTGGTTAGGAATAGACCGGCGATCGATGCTGCGTTCTGCAGTGCCGAGCGGGTTACCTTCACAGGGTCGTTGATTCCAGCTTTCATCATGTCAACGTATTCACCGGTTGCGGCGTTTAGGCCGTGACCCGATGGAAGGTTGGCTACCTTCTCTGCAACAACGCCTGGCTCTAGACCGGCGTTAATTGCGATCTGCTTCAGCGGAGCCGAGATTGCAACACGAACGATGTTCGCTCCGGTTGCCTCGTCGCCAACTAGGTTTAGGTTCTCGAAAGCGATCTTGCCTGCCTGCAGGAGTGCAACTCCGCCGCCGGCAACAATTCCTTCTTCAACCGCAGCCTTAGCGTTACGCACAGCGTCTTCGATACGGTGCTTGCGCTCTTTGAGCTCAACCTCGGTTGCGGCACCTGCCTTGATTACGGCAACACCGCCGGCTAGCTTGGCTAGACGCTCCTGAAGCTTCTCGCGGTCGTAGTCGCTGTCGCTTGCTTCCATCTCGCGACGGATCTGGTCGACACGTCCCTGGATAGCAACTTTCTCGCCAGCGCCTTCAACAATGGTGGTCTCGTCTTTGGTGATTACCACCTTGCGAGCGCGGCCAAGTAGGTCGATGGTTGCCGATTCAAGACTTAGGCCGATCTCCGAGGAGATAACCTGACCACCGGTGAGAATTGCGATGTCCTGAAGCATTGCCTTGCGTCGGTCGCCGAAGCCTGGGGCCTTTACGGCTGCCGACTTGAAGATTCCGCGAACCTTGTTTAGAACCAAAGTGGTTAGGGCTTCACCCTCAACATCTTCAGCAATTAGAAGTAGTGGCTTGCCAGTCTGGATAACCTTCTCAACGATTGGAAGAAGTTCCTTCATGTTCGAAATCTTCGAGTTCACGATTAGCACGTAAGCGTCTTCCAGGATGGTCTCCTGGCGGTCTGGGTCGGTT
>CALPUC020000089.1 GCA_943326655.2 Rhodoluna limnophila | reverse complement strand
GTTGGGTCAAAGCCGGCGACGATCACACCGAAAATGTGATCCCTGAAACGGCCAGCTTTGGGGCAACTGTTCGCACTTTTTCGTCCGAAAATTCGTCGAAGTTGAAAGAGGTAGTTGGCGATGTGCTCAACGGAATTGCCGCTGCCTACGGAGTGACGGTTTCGGTGGAGTGGCACCCGGCCACCAAGGTTTTGATGAACGAGGCAAGAGCAGTGGACCGAAGCAGAAGGCTAATCAGCGAAATGTTTGGCCCCGAGCGTTACTACGAAATGCCTACTCCAATGGCTGGAGGAGAAGACTTCGCTTCGGTGCTAGACGTCATGCCGGGAGCATTTATCTTCATGGGCGCATGTGTCGACGGAGTAAACCCAGCAACGGCACCTACCAACCATTCCAATCGAGCAGTTTTCGACGATTCGGTTATCCCGAGCGGAACCGCTTTTCTCGGGGCTCTTGTTTTTGACACACTTAATGAGGCGGCTCAACAAAAGTAGTTTGTTACGAACCATTTCACGCCTTCTTGCCGATTGACGAGTGTGCTCGTACGTTTGTAGAAACCGAACACCACCGAAGAGAGAGCAAATCATGAGCAACGATCCAGCAAAGTGGGGCTTTGAGACCGCGCAAATTCACGCGGGCGCAGCACCAGACCCAACCACCAACTCGCGCGCGACGCCTATTTATCAGACCACCGCGTACACCTTCAACTCCAGCGAGCACGCTGCTAAGTTGTTCGGGCTAGCCGAGTTTGGAAACATCTACACCCGCATCATGAACCCAACTCAGGACGTTGCCGAGAAGCGAATTGCCGCTCTCGAGGGTGGAACTGCCGCACTTCTCTTGGCTTCCGGACAGGCAGCCGAGACTCTTGCCATCTTGAACATCGCACAGGCCGGCGATCACATCGTTTCGTCGTCGACCATCTACGGCGGAACCTACAACCTGTTTAAGTACACCTTGCCAAAGCTTGGTATCGAAACCACTTTCGTTGAAGACCAGGACGACCTGAAAGCCTGGGCGGCCGCGGTTCGACCAAACACCAAACTGTTCTTTGCCGAAACCATTGGTAACCCGAAGGTAAGCATCCTCGACATCGAGGGCGTGGCCGATGTGGCTCACAAGAACGGGGTTCCACTAATCGTGGACAACACCGTTGCCACTCCTTATCTGGTTCAGCCACTGAAGCACGGCGCAGACATTGTTATTCACTCGGCTACTAAGTTCCTCGGTGGTCACGGAACGGTTGTTGCCGGTGCCATCGTCGATGGTGGAAAGTTCGAATGGTCCAAGAGCGATAAGTTCCCAGGCCTCACCGAACCAGACCCTTCTTACCACGGCGTGGTCTACACCGCGGCTCTTGGCGACGGCATTGCTTACATCATCAAGGCTCGTGTTCAGGGTCTTCGCGACCTAGGAGCCGCAATTGCTCCAGCTAGCGCATGGCAGCTGATTCAGGGCATCGAAACCCTGAGCCTTCGCATTGAGCGTCACGTTGAAAACGCTCAAAAGGTTGCCGAGTGGCTAGACAAACACCCACAGGTTGAATCGGTGAACTACGCCGGGCTCAATGGTTCGAAGTGGCACAAGGCAGCCAAGAAGTATGCACCAAAAGGTGCCGGCGCCATTGTCTCGTTCGAGATCAAGGGTGGCCGGGATGCCGGATCAAAGTTCGTGGATTCACTCGAACTATTCAGCCACGTTGCTAACATCGGAGATGTGCGTTCACTAGTCATCCACCCAGCAAGCACCACTCACTCGCAGCTCACCCCTGAGCAGCAGGTGAGTGCCGGTGTAACTCCAGGTCTCGTCCGTCTGTCGGTCGGCCTGGAGTCGGTTGATGACCTAATTGCCGATCTAAAGACCGGTTTCGAGGCGGCCAAGAAGTAGTTGGAATTTCAATCCTCTGAGGACTCCGTACCGTCTGCGTTCATCACTGATGAACAGAGTCGGCAACTGGTTGGCAGGCCACCTGCCTCAGGTGCCTGGCGAGACGGAGACCCCTCTGGGGATCGCCAGTTTGCCCCTCTTCCTTCTTTCAAAACGGAAAGCGGGCGCGAATTAGCCAACGCGAAACTTGCTTTTGAAACCTGGGGTGAACTCAACTCAGACGCCTCGAATGCGGTGCTCATAATGCACGCTCTTACCGGCGATTCGCACGTGGTTGGTTCAGCCTCTAAACATCACCCAACCGAAGGTTGGTGGAACGGAATGATTGGCTCCGGCTTGGCCATCGACACCGACCGGTTTTTCGTAGTTGCACCCAACATGCTCGGTGGCTGTCAGGGTTCAACCGGCCCGGCAACTCTCGACAAAAATGGTCGTGAATATGGTCCTCGGTTTCCTTACCTGACCATTCGCGACCAGGTGGTGTCGCTCAAGCTGCTCAGCGACGCACTAAGCATCAAGAAGTGGCACTCAATCATCGGTGGGTCGATGGGTGGGATGCACACCATGGAGTTCGCAATCATGTTCCCCGCTGCCGTTGATCGGGTTGCGATTATTGCCGCGCCGCCAGTGGCCACTGCCGACCAAATCGCTTTGAACTCGGTTCAGGTTGAAGCGATCAAGACCGACCCCGCCTTCGCCGAAGGTGATTACTACGACGCAAAGGCGGGCCTTGGCCCTCACCGCGGCCTAGCGCTCGCTCGCCGGATGGCGCTGCTGAACTATCGAAGCCCGCACGAACTGAACGAACGCTTTGAGCGTTCTTGGCAGAGCGGTAAAAGCCCACTCGGCGATGGAGGCCGCTTCGCGGTGGAAAGCTATCTAGATTTCCACGGAAATAAGTTCACCCGTCGTTTCGATGCCAACAGTTACATCACCCTCGTTAACGCCATGAACTCTCACGACGTTGGGCGCGATCGCGGAAGTGTTGAAGCAGGGCTCAAGCAGATAAAAACCAAGTCGCTAGTGGTTGGAATTTCAACCGACCGACTATTCCCGCTGAGCGGTCAGCAACTCATTGCCGATCAGCTAGGTGGGGAACTTATCGGCGGCAAGCTGCACGTAATCGACAGCGAATTTGGTCATGATGGTTTCCTAATCGAAATCGAAACTGTCGGTCCCCTGCTCAAAGAACTTTTGAACTCTTAGTTTCGCCAATCGGCAACAACATGGCGAACTTCTTCCGCCAAATCTAGAGCTGCGATAGGCCCGTTGGCCGCCAACCTTCTCGCCGCCTCGGCATGAATCAGCACTGCGGTCTGGGCTATGTCTAACGGGTCAAAGTCTTCCAAATTAGCCGCCAGAAGAGCGCCCATTATTCCGGCCAACACATCGCCGGTTCCGGCAGTTGCCAGATCTGCTGGGTTGGGTCCTACCAAAACTGTTTCTAGGGCTGGATTGGCGATCACCGTGACGTTCCCTTTGAGGCAAACTGTCTGGCCGGTCAACCTGGCTAGCGCCCTGGCAACCACTTCTGGGTCAGCCTCAACTCCGGCTCGGTCAATCGGAGAATCCAAACGTGATACGAGAGCAGCAGCTTCTCCGGCGTGCGGAGTCAGAATGGCAACGCCTGCAAGCGTTTCAAAATCACAAAGTTCGAGGGCTCCAGCGTCGATGATTTTTAGTTCTGAGCTTTCGAAAGCTTCGGTCAGACGTTCAGCGTCGTTTTCTGTTAGGCCTGAGCCAAGCACCCAAGCCGACACCCGTCCTGGTTCGCAAACCACCTCCGGGCGAGTCTCCAGAACCATACGTTGTACTTCTTCTGGGCCGAAGTAACGAACCATGCCGATTCCGGTGCGAATTGCTGCGGTTACACCTAATAGCGCCGCCCCCGGATAGGAAACAGAACCGGTAACGAAGCCAACCACGCCGCGCGAATATTTGTCATCGGAAGTTTTAGGTTTACGCAGGTATTTTTGCAAGCGATTCGGTAGCACAGACCTAGGCTATTGGTATGAGCAGGCTTTTTGAACCAATTCAGGTGCGCAACCTGAAGACCCGCAACCGAATTTGGATTGCACCGATGTGCCAGTATTCATGCGAAGAGCAAGATGGTGTGGTTGGAAACTGGGCCTTGGTTCACTACACGTCTTTCGCAAAGGGCGGCGCTGGGCTGGTCATGGTAGAAGCATCCGGAGTTAGCGCGATTGGGCGAATCACGCCGTGGTGCGCTGGCATCTGGAACGATGAGCACACTATTGCCTGGGAGGCCGTGGTTGACTCCGTGCACCTAAATGGCGGAAAAATTGGCATGCAGTTGGCTCATGCTGGGCGCAAAGGTTCAACTCATCGGGAGTTATCGGGTGTGGGTTCAATACCGTTGAGCGAGGGTGGCTGGGAAACCGTTGCTCCTAGCGAAGTGCCTTTCGAAGGTTACGCGGCTCCGCGAGCGCTAGAAATTGCCGAGCTTGCCACCATCAAGGACGAATTTGTGGCTGCCGCCAACCGTGCCGTTATCGCCGGGTTCGATCTAATCGAAATTCATGCGGCCCACGGCTACCTGTTGCACCAGTTTCTATCTCCCCTGAGCAATTTCAGAGATGACATCTACGGAGGTTCGCTTGAGAACCGAGCCCGACTACTGGTCGAAATCGTGATTGCGATTAGAGCAAAAGTGGGCGACGACCTACCGATTTCGGTGCGATTTTCTGCTACCGATTGGATTGAAGGCGGCTGGAACGAAGACGACACCGCTCAGATTGCCCAATGGTGTCTAGACGCCGGAGCCGACCTGTTTGATATTTCGAGCGCCGGAATATCGACCTCACAAAAACTGGTCCTCGGTCCTGGTTACCAGGTTCCATTTGCCGAGCATGTTGGCAGGGTGGTTGATGCTCCGGTTGCTGCGGTTGGCATGATTACGTCTGGAACCCAAGCCGAGGCTATTTTGCAGGCCGGAATCGTG
>CALPUC020000088.1 GCA_943326655.2 Rhodoluna limnophila | reverse complement strand
TGGAACTGCTTTTCCTGGCGTTTTTTACGCGGGACGATTTTTTCGCAAAGGTGGCGCTGATTTTCTAGTGGTTCGTGCGGGAAAGCCTGCGCTACAGCTGAATTTGAGCGGAAAACCTTACCTTCGAGTGATTTTGACCGTGGAAAACCCGGAAATCCTGGCAGAAGAGATTAATAGCGCTTTGGCGTCCTGCTAAGTTTTTAAAACTTCATCTTGTCTTTTGTTCGTGAATCGTTATAGAGTAGTACTTTGCTCCCAATCACCCGTCGCGCATATTTTGGCGCGACCGTGACGCATATTTCGGCGACACTCAAGGTAATCGGTTGCGATCTCCCAACCTGCACATCTAACGAAACTCCCTTGGAGGGATTCACTTGGCTGCGAAGAACGCAAAAAACACCAACACTCGTGATGCAAAACGTCCATCATTCGCCAGAACTACGGAACCCATTGAAGTTCCCGACCTGCTCAAGCTTCAGCGCGAGAGCTTCGACTGGCTAGTAGGTAACCCTGCATGGCGTGCACTCAACCCAGACGCTAAAAACGGTCTAACCGAAATCTTCGAAGAGCTTTCGCCAATCGAAGACAACAACAACTCTGAGCAGGCCAAGATGGGTCTTGAGTTCAGTGCACCAGAGCTATATGACCCAGCCCACACTCCAGACGAGTGCAAGATTAAAGGTAAGAGCTACACCAAGCCTCTTTACATCAAGGCTGAGTTCACCAACTACATCACCGGTGAAATTAAGAGCCAGACCGTATTCATGGGTGACTTCCCAGTCATGACCGAAGACGGCACCTTCGTCATCAACGGCACCGAGCGTGTTGTTGTTTCACAGCTGGTTCGTTCTCCTGGTGTGTACTTCTCGGTATCGACCAACACCACCGGAAACCTAGACGTTCGTAACAACAAGGGCCAGATCATTCCTAGCCGTGGTTCGTACCTAGAGTTCCTAACCGAATGGGTTCGCGAAGACCGCAAGCCGATGTCGCGTTTCGGTAAGCCAATCCTTCAGGTTCAGGTAGACCGCAAGACCAAGGTTTCGGCAACCATCTTCCTAAAGGCCCTTGGTCTTTCGAAGGAACAGATCGAAGCCGAGTTCAAAGATGTTGAGTCGGCCGTTGTTGAAAAGGGTTGGAACTACGACGTAGATCTAATCGCCAACACTTTGGCATACGACGAGTCAAAGGCTTTCACCAACCCAATCGTTTCTAAAGAAGACGCACTTCGCGAGCTATACCGCAAGGTTCGCGGCGAAGCTGCCGGCCCGGAAACTGCCGAAGCCTGGTTGCGTTCAACCTACTTCGAGACCAAGCGCTACAACCTAGCGAAGGTTGGTCGTCACAAGATCAACCGCAAGTTGGGTCTAGCCGTTGAGGGCACCACCACCACGCTTTCGGTTGAAGACATCGTTGGTACTTTGAAGTACCTTCTCTACTTCGACATGTCGCTAGCTAACGGTTCACAGGGTGCCGAAACTTTCACCGTGCCAATGGCCGGTAAGAAGGTAACCCTCGATGTGAACTCAGACGACATCGACGACTTCTCTAACCGTCGTATTCGCTCGGTTGGTGAACTAATTCAGAACCAGGTTCGTATCGGTCTAAGCCGTATGGAGCGTGTGGTTCGCGAACGTATGTCTACTCAGGACATCGAAGCAATCACCCCGCAGACCCTGATTAACCTACGTCCGGTTGTTTCGGCTATCAAGGAGTTCTTCGGAGCTTCTCAGCTGTCGCAGTTCATGGACCAGAACAACCCGCTTGCCGGCCTTGCCCACAAGCGTCGTCTTTCAGCCCTAGGGCCCGGCGGTATCGCTCGTGAGCGTGCGCAGATGGAAGTACGTGACGTACACCCATCTCACTACGGTCGTATGTGTCCGGTGGAAACCCCTGAAGGTCCGAACATCGGTCTAATCGGTTCGCTAACCGCTTACGCCCGCATCAACACCTTCGGTTTCATCGAGACTCCTTACAACAAGGTTGTAAACGGTAAAGTTTCGGGCAAGATCGAGTACCTAGACGCCGCTGCTGAAGCTGGCAAGGTTATCGGTATCGCCGAGGCTCCGCTAAACGCCGACAAGACCTTCGCAGCCAAGAAGATTGTTGCTCGTTGGCGTGGAGAGGTTCTGGAAGCAGACGCCGAGACCGTCGACTACATCGACGTTTCACCTCGTCAGTTAGCTTCGGTTTCGACCTCGCTGATTCCTTTCCTTGAGCACGACGACTCATCGCGTGCTTTGATGGGTGCAAACATGCAGCGCCAGGCTGTGCCACTGGTAAGAAGCGAAGCTCCTTACGTTGGTACCGGCATGGAGCGCGTAGCAGCGTTTGACTCGGGCACCATCGTGATCAACAACACCGCTGGTGTGGTTGAAGACGTAAACGCCGAGTCGATCACCGTTATGGGCGACAATGGCGAGCACGAAACCTACGAACTTCGTAAGTTCGAGCGCTCAAACCAGGGAACCGCAATCAACCAGCGCGTAGTGGTAAACGTGGGCGACCGCGTTGAAGCCGGCGTTGTTCTAGCCGACGGCCCTGCCACCGACAACGGTGAACTAGCTCTTGGTAAGAACCTTCTCGTAGCGTTCATGCCTTGGGAAGGTCACAACTTCGAAGACGCGATCATCCTGAGCCAGAACCTGGTCAAGGACGACACCCTTTCTTCAATCCACATCGAAGAGTATGAAGTTGAAGCTCGTAGCATCAAGCTCGGCGACGAAGAAATTACTCGCGACCTACCGAACATCAGCCAGGAAACCCTAGCTCACCTAGACGAGCGTGGAATCATCCGCGTTGGTGCTGAGGTTCGCTCGGGCGACATCCTGGTCGGTAAGGTAACCCCTAAGGGTGAGACCGAGCTTTCTGCCGAAGAGCGTTTGCTTCGTGCAATCTTCGCCGACAAGGGTCGCGAAGTTCGCGAGTCGTCGCTGAAGGTACCTCACGGTGAGAGCGGAACCATCATCGGTGTGAAGGTTTTCACCACCGAAGAGTATGCGGCTGCCCACACCAACGAGCAAGACCTCGTAATCGTAACCAAGGACGATCTAGGCGCTGGCGGAATGACCCGCGTGGTTGTTCAGATCGCTCAGAAGCGCAAGATCACCGAAGGTGACAAGCTTGCTGGTCGTCACGGTAACAAGGGTGTTATTTCTAAGATCCTTCCGGTTGAAGACATGCCTTTCCTAGAAGACGGAACCCCGGTAGACGTAGTGCTAAACCCACTAGGTATTCCAGGCCGTATGAACTTCGGTCAGGTTCTAGAAACTCACCTGGGTTGGATCGCTAGCCGCGGTTGGAACGTAGAAGGTTTGTCGAAGGCTTTTGTCGACAACCTAAAGCGTCTGCCTGAGGGAATGAAGAAGGGTGAAGCCGGAACCAAGGTTGCCACCCCGATCTTCGATGGCGCCGACAAGGACGAAATCGTAAGCCTTCTAGCATCGACCAACAAGAACGCTTGGGAGACCGAGAACAAGAAGAAGCTGGTTGACGAAACCGGTAAAGCTACCTTGTTCGATGGCCGTTCGGGTGAACCGTTCCCAGCACCAATCTCGGTTGGTTACATGTACATCCTCAAGCTGCACCACCTAGTTGACGACAAGATCCACGCTCGTTCAACCGGTCCTTACAGCATGATTACCCAGCAGCCACTTGGTGGTAAGGCGCAGTTCGGTGGACAGCGCTTTGGTGAGATGGAAGTTTGGGCCCTACAGGCCTACGGTGCCGCTCACACCCTTCAGGAACTGCTAACTATCAAGTCTGACGACGTTTCCGGACGTATCAAGACTTACGAAGCGATCGTTACCGGTCAGAACATCCAGGCTCCTGGTATTCCAGAATCCTTCCGAGTTCTTGCCAAGGAAATGCAATCGCTGGCCCTAAACATCGAGGTTCTAGACGCAGCCGGCAACGCCGTTGAGTTGAAAGACCAAGACGAGTTCGCAAGCGACCGTGCAACTGAGGAGATGGGCATCAACCTATCCCGCAACGAATCGCTATCGATCGACAACGAATTCTCTGGCCGAGACTACTAAGAAAGAGAAGTAGAAAACAATGCAAGTTGAATCTTTTGAAGCAATCCGAGTTGGCCTAGCCACCTCTGCAGACATCCTTTCTTGGTCGGCTGGTGAAGTAAAGAAGCCAGAAACCATCAACTACCGTACTCTCAAGCCTGAGAAGGACGGCCTGTTCTGTGAGCGCATCTTCGGCCCTACCAAGGACTGGGAATGTTCTTGTGGAAAGTACCAGCGCGCCCGTTACAAGGACGTCGTTTGTGAGCGCTGTGGTGTTCAGGTAGCTAAGTCGAACGTTCGTCGTGAGCGCATGGGTCACATCACCCTAGCCGCTCCGGTAACTCACATTTGGTACTACAAGGGTGTTCCTAGCCGCTTGGGTTACCTACTTGACCTAGCTCCAAAAGACCTAGACAAGATCATCTACTTTGCTGCGTACCGCGTTATGGACCGCTTCGAAGACGAACTAGCTCAGAACGCTTCGCTTGACCGCGAAGACTACCTGGGTCGTATCGTTTCGATGCTCGACGACCGCGATGCCGAAATCCGCGAAGCTGCCGGCGACGAAATCGCTGCACTCGAGGCCGAGGGCTACCGCATGCAGACCGCTGCTCACTTCTGGGAAGCTCCTGAGTGGGTACTGAGCGACATGTACAAGAGCATCGACCAGTTGGTTACCGCTGAAGCTAAAGACCCAGAAGCGTTCTTCAACCAGAAGCCACTAGAGGCTCCTTCGGTCAAGGCAATCCGCGACCTACAGGCTGCCTTCAAGAAGAAGACCGACAAGATTGTTCGTGAATACGGTCGTCGTGAGCGCCGCGAGAGCCTACAGCGCGAGCAGTTGGCTTGGCGCATGCACCTCACCGCCAAGGCCGGAACGCTC
>CALPUC020000087.1 GCA_943326655.2 Rhodoluna limnophila | reverse complement strand
CTTTTTCCCAAGCCGGGAACTAAGCAATGCTCGGGGTGCCTGAGACATAGACTCCTGACCCACGGCGACCACGATGTCTGCTTCACCGCTCTCAATCATTCGAACGCCGGCCGAAACGGCTTCCAGGCCGGAAAGGCAAACTGCATTGAGGGTTTGAGCTGGAGTTGTTTTCGGAATGCCGGAAGCAATCGCGGTCTGCCTCGCGGGGTTTTGGCCGACTGCCGCCTGCAGCACCTGACCGGCAAACAAGAACTCAACATCCTTTGCCTCAACACCTGCTCTAGCCAGCGCGGCAACAGTGGCACGCGCCCCCAGTTCAACTGCCGAAATGTCAGAGAATTTACCGTTGAACCTAACGAAGGGGGTTCTGGCATAGCCAACTATTAGAGTGCTCATAATTTTTCCTCTGAAAAGTCGATCACGAAATCTGCCCCGGTTTTTTCTGTAATCTCTTCAACGCTAACGCCAGGGGCTAACTTTCTTAGAACTAATCCCCCATCTTTTATGTCGAAAATTGCCAGGTCGCTAATAATTCGGTCGACGACTTTTGCACCGGTAAGAGGAAGGTCGCATTTTTCCACGATTTTGGGTTCGCCGTCCTTCGCCACGTGTTCGGTTAGAACTATTACCCTCGGTGTGCCAGCAACTAGGTCCATAGCGCCACCCATGCCTTTCACCAATTTGCCTGGGATCGTCCAGTTTGCTAGATCGCCGTTTGCCGCCACCTGCATCGCGCCAAGAACCGCCAGTTGTACATGGCCACCTCGGATCATTCCAAACGAGGTTGCCGAGTCAAAGACACTGGCTCCAGGAACTAGTGTGACGGTTTGTTTTCCGGCGTTGATGAGGTCGGCGTCTTCCTCCCCTTCAAATGGGAATTCGCCCATGCCAAGTAGCCCGTTCTCGCTCTGCAGAGTCACGGAGATGTTTGTTGGAATGTGGTTGGCAACCAGTGTTGGAATCCCAATTCCTAAATTCACGTATTCGCCGTCGCGTATTTCTTCGGCGGCGATTGCCGCCATTTCGTCTCTAGTCCAAGGCATTTAGGATTCCTTACCCGCTTCGGCGCTCGGCCGAGGCCTAACTGTTCGCTGCTCGATTTCTTTCACGCGGTCTTGAGCCTTGATTAACCTTTGGACGAAGATTCCGGGAGTCGTAACAACATTCGGATCTATAAAACTGTCGGTGAGGATAACCTCTGCCTCAACGATGGTGAAGCGCCCGGCGGTTGCCACCACCGGATTGAAGTTGCGAGCGGAGTAACGGTAGGTGAGATTCCCGGCCAGATCTGCGGTGTGAGCGCGGACTAGGGCAATGTCTGCGACGATTCCGCGTTCCAAAAGATAGGTTTGACCATCAAAATCTTGATGTTCTTTTCCCTCGGCGATGGGAGTGCCCACTCCTGTTTTGGTGTAGAAACCGGGAATGCCAGCACCGCCTGCTCGAAGACGTTCTGCCAAGGTTCCCTGAGGAACGAATTCGACCTCTAGAAGCCCATCGAGGTACTGCTGGGCAAAAAGTTTGTTCTCCCCAACATATGAGGCGATTACCTTTTTGACCTGCTTGTTTTCGAGAAGAAGACCCAGCCCTTTGCCGTCTACTCCCATGTTGTTTGAAACAATCGTGAGACCCATCGCACCAGAGTCTCTAAGTTCTTCAATCAAATCGGTTGGATTTCCGCTAAGTCCAAAACCTCCCACAGCAATTACCGCACCATCGGTAATCACGTCTCGCAAGGAGCTGGCCTCACTCGTCCACAGTTTTGACATGTCTTCCTTTCGAACGGTTTCTTCTCGGAGTTTAAGGTCAGTTAGCTAACTCGGTTGCTCCGGTTGGTTCTTTAGTTGTTCCTCGCACCAGCAATTGAGCAGATACTGTGATCTGCTTTGCCGGTTCTTTGGGGTTGTTGATCCGCTCAACCAGTCTGGTGGCCGCCAAGGTTCCAAGTTCCGCTAATGGTTGCGACACCGTGGTGAGATTCACATTTTTCAGGCCGCCGATGCTGATACCGTCGTAGCCGATTACCGAGATATCTTCGGGCACTCTCAGCCCAGCCTCTTGAATCGCTGCAATTGCGCCCATGGCTGCAAAATCATTCGCAACCACTAAGGCGGTTGGACTCAGTTTGAGCGCTTTAGTTGCCGCGGCGTAACCGGTGGCGTCGCTGAGACCCCCTGGCACTACGCGAGCGCTCTCACTCAGATTGTTTCTTTCCATGGCCTGAAGGTATCCCTGCACTCGTGAATTTGAGGGCGGGTTCTCCCCGCCGCTGAGGCACACAATTTTTGAATGGCCGAGTGTCACTAGGAAGTCCACGGCCAAACCAGTTCCAGCAACGTCATCGTTGCTTACCGTGTCCATGGCGGGTAGTTGAATGTCGCTTCGAGTGACGACTACGGTTGGCACCTCAGCCGCGATAGCAGCCAGCCTCTCTGGCGCAAGGCGATGAGAAATAAGGATCAGACCTTCGATTTGAAATTGCAAGAGGGTTTCGATATCTGACTGCTCGAAAACGGGGTCTTCACCGCCGCTCACCAACATCGTGGTGAACCCATTTTTTCGCATTTCGATTTGCACACCGTCGAGAATCTCCGCGAAGACCGGGTTATGCAAATCCAAAACCAGAACTCCAATAGTTTTACTTCGCTTAGCGGCAAGCGTTCGGGCGGCGGCATTTTTGCGGTAACCGAGGGTTTCGGCGGCCACCAGAATTTTTGCGCGGCTCTCTTCACCGACCTTCGGTGATCCCATTAGTGCGAGCGAGACCAGCGATTTCGACACATTGGCGAGAGTGGCCACATCGTGAATACTGGGTTTGGATACCGACATCGAATCAGTTCACCTCGGACAGTTGCACGGCTGAATTAGTGCGAATGGATTCTTCGCAGGCAATGGCTATTCGCAAGCTTTCGAGCGCTGCCTCAGGCGGGCACGGGTTTGCTATTTCGCCCAGAGAAAAAGAAACAAAGGATCGGGTTTCGTTCAGGAAAGCCTCTCGAAAGCGGTCGACGAAGCCGGCGTAGGCGTCAACATTAGTTTCAAGCTGCTGTTCAACCGTGTGCAGCGGGGTTCTGGAATTTAGCCCTGCTGAAACAGAGTTTTTCGAACCGAAGACCTCGATTCGAACATCCTGCCCGAGAGCGCCGTGCCTAGTTCCACTTACCAGGACCTGAACTCCGCTGACTGTCTTGACAATCACCGAACTTACATCCGCGTCATCGAAATCGGCGTAATCGAAATGCTCTCTAACGGCTTTTGTGGCGAAGACACTTTGCACTTCGCTATCGGTTAGCCATCGGATGAGATCAAAATCGTGAACGTGCATGTCGCGGAAAATACCTCCGCTACCGGCGATGAATTCTCTAGGGCTGGGTGTTTTGTCGTGGGCGGTCATGTTGAGTGAATAGAGCGTACCGATTAGACCGGAGTCAATCTGATTCTTGATTGCCATGAACGATGGATCAAATCGACGCTGGAAACCCACCTGAATCTTGGAGCCCGATTGTTCAGCCAGGGAAATTGCGGCCTCGGTCGAGGCTAAGTCGAGTGAGATTGGTTTTTCGCACAAAACTGGAAGCCCTTTGGCCAGAATCGGTTTCAAGATTTCTTCATGCGCGTCGGTTCCCACCGCCACGACCACGGCATCGGCGCTGATTGTGGTGGCCATCGACCAGTCGATTGCCTTGGCGCCAAATTTGGCGGCCAATGCTTCGGCTTTCTCCGGAGACCGATTGGTGATTAGAACTTCACCAACTCTTGGATCTGAGCTTAGGTCTTCGACGCGAATTGAACCCATTCGACCGGCACCTATGACTAAAACCTTCAAGGACCTAACCTCTCGACGTGCGCTCAATTGAATTGCAAATGTTTGACCATTATGACATAGTTGTTGGAACGTTCCAACGAAAGGTATTCAATGAAGAATTTTCTTGATCGAGTCTCCTCAGCCCCAATATCCTGGGGTATCTGTGAGGTTCCGGGTTGGGGCGAAATGCTTCCCACCGATCGCGTGCTATCTGAGATGGCCAGCCTGGGCTTCAAGGCAACCGAACTCGGTGCTCCCGGATTTTTGCCAAGCGACCCCAAGGCTTTGAAATCACTTTTGGCAAACTATGGCATGACACTAATTGGCGGTTTTACGCCCCTGGTTTTGCACAACCCAAGCGAGCGCCAAGCAACTATTGACAGTGCGATTGCAACCGCGCAGCTCTTCCAAGAAGCGGGGGCAACAATGTTTGTCTCGTCGATTGTTCGAGACATGGACTGGTCGTTTCCGGAAAAACTTTCAACCGACGAGCAAAAGCACATGGTAGAAATGTTCGGCGTAATCGATGACATCTGCGAAGAGCACGGTCTGAAGCAGGTATTGCACCCGCATGTTCAAACTCTGGTGGAGACAAAAGACGACATCAACCGAGTTCTCGATACCTGTGATGTGAATTTCTGTCTCGACACCGGCCACATCGCTCTGGGTGGAATGGATCCGGTTAAGTTCGCTAAGGAATCATTTGACCGAGTTGGCCACGTCCATCTAAAAGACGTAAATCTAGCCATGGGGCCAGCCGTGCTAAGACGTGAAATTTCATTGATGCAAGCAACTCAGGAAGGTCTTTTCACTCCTCTGGGTCAGGGTTCGGTTGACATCTTGGGCGTAGTCGAAGCGTTAGAGGCGCAGGGCTACCAGGGTTGGTACGTAATCGAGCAGGACACGGCAATAACCGATGGAATGCCTGCGCTGGGCGAGGGTCCGCTGCTGCAGGTTACCGAATCGATGAAATACCTGATTGATGTCGTCGCTCCGAAAGTAACCGGGGCAAACAAGTAGCCATGGATGTTATCAGCGTCGGGAGAGTGAGCGTAGACCTCTACGCTGTTGAACCTGGCGTTGGCTTCGATCGGCAGCAGAGTTTCACGAAATCTATT
>CALPUC020000086.1 GCA_943326655.2 Rhodoluna limnophila | reverse complement strand
TCAAGGCCATCGAGGAAGCCTGCAACGACGTCATTGCCGGAAAGCTGAATGATCAGTTTGTGGTCGACGCCATCCAGGGTGGTGCTGGCACTTCCACCAACATGAACGCCAATGAAGTGATTGCCAACCGAGCTCTTGAAAAACTGGGATTCGAAAAAGGCAACTACGACGAACTTCATCCGCTCAACCACGTGAATGCCTCGCAGTCGACCAACGACGTTTATCCAACCGCCATCAAGGTTGCTTTGGTCATCGACTTCAAAGACCTGATGAAAGAGATGATCTATCTCTGCGAATCATTTGAGCGTAAGGCCCACGAATTCCGCGACGTGATCAAGATGGGCCGCACCCAGCTTCAAGACGCAGTGCCGATGACCCTCGGGCAAGAGTTCGCAACCTACGGAATCATGATTCGCGAAGACATCGAGCGCATCAAGAGCATCCTTCCGCTCATCAGTGAAATCAACCTTGGTGGCACCGCAATCGGTACTGGCATCAACACCCCAGACGGTTACCCAGAAGTCGTTGCTCGGCACCTTTCCGAAGTAACCGGACATCCGTTCACGTCAGCCATGAACCTAATCGAAGCCACTCAAGACACCGGAGTGTTCATCACCGCTTCCGGGCTTTTGAAGCGCATCGCGTCTAAGCAATCCAAAATCGCCAACGACCTGCGCCTGCTTTCCTCAGGCCCGAGAGCGGGTTTCGGGGAAATCAACCTACCCGCCCGCCAAGCCGGTTCGTCAATCATGCCTGGCAAAGTGAACCCGGTTATCCCCGAGCTCATCAACCAGATTGCGTTCACCGTCATCGGCAACGACCTCACGGTAACCATGGCTTCCGAGGCCGGGCAGCTACAGCTCAACGCCTTCGAGCCAATCATGTCTCGTTCACTAAACATGTCGATCGCCTACCTGAAGCGTGGTTGCCGAGTGTTCGCCGACCTCTGTGTTGATGGAATTACGGCAAACGTTGAATACCTCAAACAGACCGTAGAGAACTCCATCGGTCTGGTTACCGCTCTCGGCCCAACCATCGGCTACGAGAAGGCCACAGCCATCGCCAAGCACGCCTCAGAGGGTGGTCTAACCGTTCGCCAGGCAGCCATGGATTTGGGTTACCTGACCGCCGCCGAATTCGACGACATCTTGGGAAACATCGCGGAACTCACTGGAGATTAATCGGTTAAAAAGAAATGGGCTCAGTTTTCCTGAGCCCATTTCTTATTGAACTTTATGCGCGAAGAGCCTCGGCTAGCGAGCGGAAGTCTTCCACAAGCTTGTCCATGTCTGCTTCGGTGTGAGCTAGCGAAACCAGCCACTGCTCGTCTAGTCCCGGAGGGGTTAGAACACCGCGGTTCACACCCCAGAGCCAGCTAAGTTCAGCGATCTGGAAGTCGGTTGCCTTGTAGTCGCGGTAGTTGCGAACTGGCTTGTCTGACCAAATGATGGCGCCTTTGATACCAAAGCCGATGGTGTGAGCAGGAAGCTCATACTTGGCGATGATTTCGTCCATCTTGCGCAGAGCGTAGTCGTTAATCTCTTCCGCCTTGGCCATGGCCGCGTCGGTGCAGATTTCGTCTACTGCCATAACCGCAGCCATCACTAGCGGGTTACCGTTGTAGGTTCCGTAGTGAGCCATGCGGCCATCAACAACTGTGTCCATGTACTTCTGCTTACCGCCGAAGGCTGCCACTGGCAGACCTCCACCGATGCTCTTAGCCATGGTGATTAGGTCGGGCTTTACACCGAGACGACCTGCTGCTCCGCGAGCGCCAGCCGTTAGACCGGTCTTTACCTCATCGAAAATCAGCACAATGTCGTACTTGTCGCAAAGCTCGCGAACTCCCTGCAGGTAACCCTCATCCGGGAGAATAATTGACAGGTTCTCAAGAACCGGCTCGAGCACGAAGCAAGAGATTTTCTTGTGGTTCTTCTTGAAGATTTTTTCCAGGTAAGGAAGGTTGTTGTAGGGAACCACGTAAACCTCGCCCGCGGTAACTTCCGAAGGCACGTAAGGAATTGGCTTGTCGCCTTTGCCAATCGCAGAAATCGGTGGCTTCACCGAAACCTGTAGCGGGTCGTAACCACCGTGGTAGCCACCCTCGATCTTCACGATGCCACGCCTGCCGTTGTAAGCACGTGCTGTGCGAACGGCATACATCAACGACTCGGTTCCCGAGTTGGTGAAACGTAGCATGTCGAGACCAAAGCGCCTCTTGAACGCTTCGGCGGCAACGGTTGCGGTTGGTGACGGGGTCACAAACAGGGTGCCAACGTTGTCGAGTGCCTCTTTGACGCGCTTGACCACGTGCGGGTTCAGGTGACCCACCAACATTGCGCCGAAGCCCATCGAGAGGTCGAGTAGTTCTCGGCCATCTACGTCGGTTACATAGGCGCCCTTGGCGGACACTACTGAAATTGGGTAGGGGTCCCAGTGCTGGAAGCTAGAAGTAACGCCCATAGGCAATACTTTCGAGGCTTCTTTATTGTGAACACCGGACTTGGGAGTTTCCCTTGAGAAGGTTTCCCATTCCTGAGCCAGGAGTTTTGCAACTCGCTCGGGGTTTAGTGGTCGGCTCGTCTCTGGGACATTTCGCCAACCTGCTGGATCGTGTTTAGTTTCGTTCTTCGCTGGACAAATTTGAATCACTCCATTCAAGGACAATTCTCGCACGCCTTTTACAAATTACCTACTTTGGTTCGTTGAGCGAACACTATTCCTGCTATTACCAGGGCTCCTCCGATTGTTTGGAGAAGGTTCATCGACTGGCCAAGCCAGAGCCATCCGAAGATAAAGGCGAAAACCGGTTCGGCGGTTTGAGTCACGCTCACCTTTGAGGCAGTGGTGAGTTTTAGGGCGATGAACCCCATCGCCATTGGCACAAAGGTTCCCATAACCGTGAGCCAGGCCAGCGGAACCCATAGCGGCACATCAGCCCAAGCTAGGTTCCCGGTGAGATTCACTACCTGAAGCAGATCAATTGCACTGGCTTTGCCGCCACTCAGAATTCCCCAGAAGATTGTGGCGACGAGCATTGTGTAGAACATGGTTGATAGCGGGTCTCTGGTGAGACCGGCATGCTGACCCATAAGGAAGTAGAACGCCAACAGCACGGCTGCCAAAAGCGCATAGCCCACACCAACCGGGTCGAGACCGCCAGCCCAAATCTGACTGACTATCAAGAGCCCGCCAAGAACTAGCGCCACTCCATACCAAAAGGTTCGGGTGGTTTTCTCTTTGAACACGATTCGAGCCGCAATAGGCACGATGATGATGGCCGTGTATTCGAAAAGCAGTGCAATACCCACCGGCAAAATCGAAACCGCGTTTGAATAGGCCCACTGCATTAGGGCAAGACCGAAAACACCAAAGGCCAGGAGCAATGGAACTTCTCTCAAAGTGAGCTTGAAAGCCTTTGGATTGGTGAACACCAAAACTGCTCCGGCCAAAAGAGCCGACACCCCGGATCTGATGAGCACCAGCTGGTCGGCCGGTAAACCGGAATCGACCACCACGTTCGTGGTTGAAGCATTCAGCCCAAACAGGATGGCGCTGATAAACGCTAGGACGATTCCTAGGCGGTTTGAGGTCGGTGAGTTATAGATAAGGCGTCCTAGTTGGTAATTTCTAGTCGGCCGGTAACCTTTTCGCCGCCGGTAACCTTGGTGGAAATCTTTTCGAAGAGCTCTTCGTAGAGCTTCGGTTCGATGAGTTCGTGCTTGCGAAGAAGACCAAGAGCTACCAGCGGTGCTGCTCGAAGTGAACCATCGGCAATCTTCACCGCGACTCCGTAGCCAGATTTCGTTCCAATGACAAACACGCCCTCGGCACCCAGCTTCGCCACGAAACCCGCTTCCATGATGATGGTGTCGGCCGATGTTGCACCCGCCACCGCCCAGGCATTGGTAAGCATCGCAACCACGATGTCGGTGTCTTCAGCCGAGAATTTACCAATTGCTCTGGCCAGACCTTCAACGGTAATGGTGTGAAGCGGAGCCCCGCAACCGTCGACGGTTGAGAACAAAACCTTTTCCGCGGAGTACTCTTCGATAACTTCGACAATCACTTTTTGAAGCGGGTGTTCGGCAGATAAATAGTCATCGATTGAGAACCCGGCGACCTTGCTGGCAGCTAGGAACGCGGCGTGCTTTCCAGAGCAGTTGAAGTATTCGCGTTTTTGTGTCCCCGCTTCCAAAATCGATTCCGCAGACACCGGCCAGGCAACCGGGCATTGCAGATCGCTTGAGGTGAATCCGGCATCGGCCAAGATTTCGTTCACCAACTTGGCATGGGCTTCGGTTCCCTGGTGGCTTCCCGAAGAAATCGCCAGCTGGGCGCCAGAAAGTTTGAGACCAACCCTGCGAGTTGCAACCGCCTGCAACGGCTTCACCGCACTTCGAGGAAAGATGAGTCGTTTCGATTTACCAAGTTCGTCGATGATTTTTCCGTCTGGCCCAACCAACGCGGCGATTCCCCAATGACGAGATTCCACCAATCCGTCGCGAACCAGCGTGGCAACTACTTCAAAGTCGCTTGATTTTGGCCAAAGTAGGTTCAGGGTCGTGGAATTTGCACTCATAGGAGAAGTTTTCCACATTCACCTTGTTACCCTAAACAAATGAGCAAAAACCCTCGACTCGGCGTTTGGTTCGCCGCCGCCGCCATGGTCTTCTTCACACGAGCCTTGTTGTTCTCAACTTGGCAGAGCAGAAGCCCCGAAGTTCAAGACGCGCTGAATCTGAACACCGCCGAAATGGGTTTGCTGGTGATGCTTTTTCCAGCCGGTGGCCTACTGGGTATCTTCTTCGCCAACACACTTATGAATCGCTTTGGCGCCGGAAAGCTAACCATTGTTGGCTTCTCGCTCGGGGCAATCTCTCTCTACGGTTTGGGTCTGGCGGTTTCGGCCGGCAACGTCTGGAT
>CALPUC020000085.1 GCA_943326655.2 Rhodoluna limnophila | reverse complement strand
CGCTCCCATTCGGCATCGACACCAACGAGATGTTGGAACTGATGGACCCAGATAAAGACGCCGACGGCCTTCACCCAATCAACCTTGGCAAACTCGTGTTGAGTGTGAATCAGGAACTATCCTCACCACTACCCTGCACCCCTGCCGGAATCGTTGAACTACTCAGACGCTATGAGATTCCAACAAAAGGTGCCGAGGTTGCAATCATCGGTCGCGGCATAACCGTAGGCCGCCCGCTGGGTCTGCTAATGACAAGAAAAGGCATCGACTCAACCGTCACCTTGGTTCACTCCGCCACCAAAGACCCCGAGCACATCATCAAGCGTGCCGACATCGTGGTAGCTGCCGTAGGCGTGGCCCACTTCGTGCAACCGGAATGGATCAAAGAGGGCGCAACCGTTCTCGACGTTGGCATCACCCGTCACGAAAACCAAGATGGAACATCAGTACTCCTCGGCGATGTTCATCCCGACGTGGAAAAAGTTGCCAAATACCTTTCCCCTAACCCCGGTGGCGTAGGCCCAATGACCCGAGCAATGCTCGTGAAGAACGTCGTCGACCAAGCTAGCCGATAATGCAAAACGACTTCGCCAACCAAACCCTCCAAATCCTAGAGATCATTGGAACCGTGGCGTTCGGCGCATCCGGCCTAATCGCCGCCGCCCGCAAAAAGCTCGACATGGTTGGGGTAGTTCTCCTAGTTCTAGTAACCGCATTCGGCGGAGGAACGCTTAGAGACATCCTTCTAGACCGCCACCCATTCTTCTGGATGCAAAACGAGATCTGGATCTGGCTACTAGCCGCCCTTGCCATCCTCACCCAGTTCCTGGTAAAGGCAAGAAACATCGAACTCTCCGCCAAAGCCATCGACTGGCCAGACGCCATCGGCCTCGGAGTATTCGCAGCCTCTGGAACACAGATAGCCCTAGATCTCGGCAACTCCCCGCTAATCGCCAGCATCATGGGCGTTATCACCGCAGCATTCGGTGGCCTCATCCGCGACGTACTAATTGCTCAAATCCCAGGCCTAGTAAACGACCACCAGCTCTACGCCAGCCTCGCATTCGTTGGCGGCCTCTTCATCTGGCTCCTGCAATACCTCAACGTCGATAACACCGTAGCCGCCCTAATCGGAGCCATCACCATCATCGTGGTTCGCATCTTGGCTATCCGGCTCGGGTGGAAACTACCCGCCTGGCGAAACTAAAAAAACAGCCCCGAAGCTTTCGCTCCGGGGCTGTTTTTAGTTTGAACTAGTTAGTTCTTGAATTCAGCTGATGCGAATTCTTTGCTCTCTTCTGCCGACTTTACGCGGGCAATTGTGAAGATGATTAGACCGAATGCACACTTCGCAAGGATGTCTGCAATGGTGTATCCAACTTCACGAGATACTACTGACTCGAATGAAGGCGCGCCAACCTCGTTCATCGCAAGGATGAAGGTGATTGGGTAGACACCCCAGGTTGCTAGCAACAATAGTCGCGCACCCTTTAGTAGTCCCTGTACCTTGGCCGACTGTGCTGAAAGGCTCTTGCCGATTTCAATGAACAGTACGTACATGATGTATAGGAATGGGATGGTCGATAGCAGACCCCACATGCTGTTCGAAAGACCGAACAACTGGGTGTGCATGTCGCCTGGGTAACCCAAAAGGATCATTGCGGCTGCGGCTGGAACCAGACGCTTTAGCAATGAAGACTGGATTGCGCTGGCTAGACCCATAACTGCAACTAGCTCTACTAGAAGTAGTGGAACAGTTAGGAACCAGTCAACGTAACGGTAACCCACGTTGTAACCGGTGAAGCCTTCTTCAACAGTGCCGCCGACCTTGTAAGCCTCGTTGAACGAGTCGAACATGCGGAAGTAGTGGTAAGCAGCGATCGAGGTTACCGATGCTGAAACCATAACTGCCATGCGGTACTTTGGTAGCACGCGGTCGCGAGCGAACCATAGGAAGATGCTGGTGAATAGCATGCTCGCAATACCAAGCGAAAGCATGTTGTAAACAATGTTGTGTTGCCAGAAATCCATTTGTTTTACCTTTCATAGATGATTACTTCGTTGTAAGTCACTTAGGTCTTTGAAGCTTTGGCTCTCTCTCAGCCAAGGTCGCGAACCCAGAAAATCGGGCTTACCATACAAGTAAAGCAAATGATTTCTCCGAACACGCCGTATTTTTATAACGTTTTGTTACGTATAAAGTTGAGCCATGTCACCCATTCCGAAGACCAAAAACGGCTTTGAGCCCAGGACTTGTGAGAGGTGCGGTCTGAAGTTCGAATGGCGCAAGAAGTGGGCAAAAAACTGGGAAAACGTCAAGTATTGCTCCGAAAAGTGCAGGAAGTAGCTTGAAGCGCATCCTCTATGTGGCTTTCGACCAGTTGAACCTTAACCACGGTGTGTTGAAGACTGCCAACCCCGGCGAGGACGCAATCGTTCTGGTCGAAAGCGCACGAATGACCACCGGTCGGCCTTGGCATAAAGAACGGCTTTTCTTTCTCTTGTCTTCGGCGAGACACTTTGCCTTGGAGTTGGAGACCAGGGGATTCACGGTTCAGTACGTTCAGGCGGCCACGACTCTCGATGGAATTGCTGAAGCCAAGAAGACTCTTGGTGACCTGCCGGTTTTTTGCGCTGAACCATCGAGCCACGTGCAGATGCTTTTGTTGAGTGAAGCGGGAATTCAATTTGTTCCGAATGACTTCTTTCTAACGCCCAGGGCTCTGTTCTTTCAGTGGGCCGAGAAACAAAAGACTTATGTGATGGAGAACTTCTATCACGCACAGCGGGTGAGGTTGAACATTCTGATGCAGGGCACCGACCCGGTCGGCGGTCGTTGGAACTACGACGCCGATAATCGTCTTCCGCCACCGAAGAATTACACCTGGCCGGACTATCTAGAGCACGAGCGCGATGCGATTGATCTGGCGGTTGCCAAGCAATTGGGTATGGAAGCAACTAAGACGTGGGCGACCACCCGCGCGGGTGCGCTTCTTCAGCTCGAGTATTTTGTTTCAACCCATCTGGCCGGTTTCGGACCCTACGAAGATGCGATTACGAAAGAGAACTGGGCTCTTCACCACTCGCTGCTAAGCCCGTATCTGAACAACGGTTTGCTGCATGCCGAGGAGGTTGTGGCGGCGGCGGTATCGGCATTCGAAACCCAGGGAGCACCGATTGGTTCCGTGGAGGCATTCGTGCGTCAGATCATCGGCTGGCGAGAGTACATCAACGGCATGTATTGGTTCTTGGGTGAGGATTACCGAAACGAGAATCAACTCGGTGCTACGCGTAAGTTACTACCTCTATATAGAGACTCAAGTAAGACCAAGATGAACTGCGTGAAGAGCGTGGTTCAAGATGTTGAGCAGAGATCTTGGACTCATCACATTCCGCGCCTTATGGTTCTGAGCAATTTAGCTTTGACCACAGGAACGAACCCGCAAGAGTTTCTCGATTGGATGCGCGAGCAGTTCATCGATGCCACCGACTGGGTAATGGTTCCGAACATTATTGGGATGGCAACTCACGCCGACGGCGGCAAGCTAATGACCAAGCCCTATGCATCTGGTGGTGCGTATCTAAATAAGATGACTGACCACTGCAAGGGTTGCTTCTATGACCCGAAGAAGAGAACCGGCGATGACGCCTGCCCATTCACAACTCTCTACTGGGATTTCCTCGATCGCCACAAAGACGCCTTCAAAAAGAACCACCGAATGTTCCAGCAAATGAGCGGGTTAAATCGGCTCAGTGATTTGCCGGAGGTTCGAGCTCGGGCCGAGGAAGTTCTTCGGGGGCTTAGTGCCGGTTCGATTTAGAAGCGCGAACGAATAGCCCAAAGGTCTGGGAACACCGAACGGAATAGGGTGCTGGCGAGGTAGTCGACGCCGGGTGAGCCGCCAGTGCCAGGCTTTCGGCCAATGGTTCGTTCAACCATCTTCACGTGTCGGTAGCGCCACTCTTGGAGGCCTTCGTCGAGGTCAACTAGGCGTTCGCAGACGGCTGCGGCGTCGTGGTCTTTTTGGTGGAGTTTGAGGAGAACTTCTTGTAATTCTTCGTTGGCTTCGTAGGGTTTGGAAACGTCGCGGTTTAGCAGTTCTTTAGGAACTTTGTGACCCTGCTTTTTGAAGTAGTGGAGGGCTGAATCCCAGATGGAGTTTCTGGTCATGGCAGCTTCTACTGCTTTTCTGGCAGGGGAGCCTTCGATGAGGTGTTCGGCCATGCCCATGCCAGTTGATTTGCTTTCCTTTTCGCCCGCGCGGTCTCTTCGGCCGAGAATGGCTTCGAACTCGCGGAACTGGGCGGATTGAAAGCCTGAGCTTGACTGCAGGAAGCCGCGGAACGAGTTGAACTGAAGCGGCGTCATGGTTTCGAGGATGTCGACCTGGGCAACGCAGGTTTTCATGATGGTTCTCATGCGGCCGAGAGTTGCTAGCGAGGTGTGGGTGCTGCCCTTCTCTAGTTCTTCCTGGAGGTGTTTGGCTTCGTGGATGAGCTGTTTGAACCAGAGTTCGTAGGTTTGGTGAATGATTATGAACAGCATCTCATCGTGTTCTGGTCCGGTGCTCTCAGGCTGCTGAAGTTCGAGCAGTTCGTCGATCTTCAGGTAGCTGATGTAGGTGATTGCTTTACTCAAGTTACGCGGCTTCCGTTGTCTTGTATTTCGAGATACTTTTTAGTTTCGACCAACTCTTTGAGCCTTAGGAAGCCGTCGTAGACCTCGGTGTAGCTGGTTGGAAGCGGCGCGATGGCTAGGCGGATTGAGTCTGGGGTTCGGTAGTCGGGCACAACCTTGATCATGCTTCGCATGGCGTTGGCGATTTTCTTGGCGTCTGGGTGACCGATGGTGATGTGGCCGCCACGTTGCTTCGGGTTTCGCGGAGTGAGTAGTTCGAAACCGAGAGGAGCCAGCCAGGCGTCGAATAGGGCGATCATCATTTCGGTG